>JBFWQJ010000233.1:0-4854 GCA_050249515.1 Dehalococcoidia bacterium
CGCCGCCGCCACCACCGCGTCCACCAACGTCATCGCGGCCGCCGCCGCCACCTCCGCGTCCGCCGACGTCTTCGCGGCCGCCACCGCCGCCGCGCCCGCCGTCGTCATCGCGGCCGCCACCGCCACCGCGCCCGCCGTCGTCATCGCGGCCGCCACCGCCGCCGCGCCCGCCGTCGTCGTCGCGTCCGCCGCCACCGCCGCGTCCACCGCCGTCGTCACCGCGTCCGCCACCACCGCCGCCACGTCCGCCGTCGTCGTCGCGGCCGCCACCGCCGCCGCGTCCACCGCCGTCGTCACCGCGTCCGCCGCCACCGCCGCCGCGTCCACCGCTGTCGTCGCTTCGGCCTCCGCCGCCCGCGCCCGCGCCGGTGTCGGCGATGCCGCCCGGGGCGCTTGAGGAGCCCGAGGAGCCCGACGAGCCGCCGGATGCCGCAGCCGCGGATCCGCGGTTCGCACCGCCGCCGGTGGACGGGCCGCTGCTCGCGGGCCCGCCGTTCGATGAGGCGCCGTTCGAGGTGTTGCCCGCCGCGCCCGCGCCGCCGGCGGCCGCGCCGGAGTTGCCGCCGCCCCCAGCCGTGCCGGAGCCGGAGTTACGGCCGCGGTCATCGTCGCGGTCCCGGCCGTCGCGCCGGTCGTCCTCGCGCCGGTCGTCGCGCCGGTCGTCGCGGCGGTCGTCGCGGCGGTCGTCGTCGCGACGGCGGCGCCCGGAGTTCGAGTTCGAGCCGCTGTTGCCGACGCCGGTGCTGCCGAGCGCCTCGTCGTCCTCGTCCTCCTCGTCGGAGGCGGCGCTGGCGTCTTCGTCCTCTTCGTCCTCATCCGCTCCGGCCGCAGGCGCCGAGGCGAGGGGGGCGGGCGACTCCGCGATCACGAGCTCGACGCTTGCGGTGGGCTCGCTGGCCTCGGCCGCCGGGCTCTGCGCGTTGGCCGCGTCGTCCGGCGGGGGATCGTCGTACGCCGGGGCGACGCCGAGCACCGCACCGCCATCGTCCCCCACCGGCGTCTCGTCGAACGTCCGCGCGAGGTCCATGCCGCCGGGTGCGTCCGCCCGGGCGACCTGGCTCGCGGGCGCCGTCGAAGCGATCAGTGAGACGCCCGGGACGTTCCGCGCCGGTGCGGCGGAGACGGCCGGGGTATTCGGCGGCGGCAGGATCGACGCCGCTGCCGCAGGCGCGGCCGCCGGAGCCCTCGAGGGGGTGACCGGTGCGCCGGTGCCGCCGGTGATCGCGCTGGCGGCGACGACGACCGCGGCCACCGCGCCCGCCACGGCTGAGGTGGCCCCGACGCCGGCCGAGGTGGCCCCCGCGGCCGCAGCGGCGGTGGCCGCCACGGCGACCCCGCTGCCGGCCCCGGCCACCACGCCTGCCGCTGTCCCACCCGTGCTGGCTGCGGCGACGGTGGCGCCCGTGCCCGCGGCGGCGCTCGCGCTCGCGGCGGTCGACCCGGCCGCGGCGGTGCCGGCGGCGGTGCTGCCGGCGGCCGTGCTGCCGGCGGCACCCGTCGTGCTCGCGGCGGTCGTGCCGCCGCCAAGGCCCATCGCACCGAGCAGCTTCGCGACCAGCGTCTGCGCCTGCGCAAGCAGGCCGAACAGCCCGCCACCGCCCGGCAGCATCAACGGCGCGATCGCGCGGTAGAACCGCCGGCCGGTGCGCATGGCGCGCAGCCGCTCGCGGCAGTCGACGCAGACGAACAGGTGGCTCTGCACGCGGTCGCGCGCCACGTCGCCCAGTGTGCCCTCCGCCAGCGCGCCGAGATCCACGGTGGTGACGCCGCACGAGGACTGGCAGGTGTCCACGACATCGAACGCGGCGCGGAAGCGCGCGCGTGCGCGGAACACGCGCACCTCCGCCGCGTTCCGCGCGATGTCCAGGCGCGCCGCGATCTCGGAGTAGGGCAGGCCGTCGTGCTCGCGCAGGTAGAGGATCGCGCGGTCCGCCTCCGGCAGACGTCCCAGGGCTTCCCACACGCGATGCTGCTGCTCCTGCGACAGGAGCGAGGCCTCCGGCGTCGCGGTGTCCACGTCCGCGATGCGCTCCAGCGGGTCGTCACCGTCCTCGTCGTCCGCCAGCGCCACCGCGTGCTCGTCGCGGTGGCTGCGGCGGTTCACGAAGTCGATCGAGGTGTTGCGTGCGATCCGGCGCAGCCAGGGCTGGAAGCGGTCGACCTCGCGGAGCGATGCGAGGTGGCGCGCGACGCGGATCCACGCGTCCTGTGCCACGTCGCGCGCGTCGTCCTCGTTGCGGACGATGCGCAGGGCGACGCGTTCCACGTCGCGGCTGTGGAACTCGACCAGCTCTTCGAAGGCGCGTGGATCGCCGGCCTGTGCGCGACGCACACGGAGGTCGTTCGATTCATCTGCGGTGGGGCGCTTCGCCAGGACCATATGTCACACCGGAGCATTCCTCAGCCCCTCCCCCCAGGAGGTGCCGATGGTGCCTCGATGCGCTTCGCGGTGCCGCGCGCTCGCGCTAGAGGGCGCTTCCCGCGGGCCGTACCGGGGGAAGCAGAGCCTGATTCGTCACTCCAAACGTGCGAGCGACGCCTTCGACAGTAGCAGTTCAGTAAAGATTTTCAACCTGATCTTCGGCGGCGCTGAAATTTTCCCGGATTTTGCCCGCCGGGACGTGTAAGGACTGGCCCCCTCCCCCCGTCATACCCGGTGAAGGCGGTGCTCGGGCGCCGCGAACGACACGACAGGGGCGGGCCGCAGGCCCGCGACCGGCAGCGGCGGGTGGCCCGGCCGGCGGGAAGGATTGGTTCTCATGGCAGCCATGCAGTGGGTCCTGGACCAGGTCGCGGCCCTCACCGGCGACGCGCAGCGCGAGGACGGCCAGACCATGGCCGAGTACGGCCTCATCCTCGCCGGCATCGCCGTGGTGGCGATGGTCGGCGTCGCGGTGCTCGGCCCCGCCATCAGCACGCTGTTCACCACGCTCGCGGGCAACTTCTAGTCCGCGGCCGTCAGGGCGTGTGTCCGCGGGGCTTCCTTGTGTGCCGCCTGGGAGCCCCGCGGACGCTGCCTCCCTCGACGGGACCGGCCCGTACCGGGATCGAGGATGTCGAGATGGCACGCAACACCGCGCGCCGATCGGATCAGCGCGAGTCCGGCCAGGCCACCGTGGAGTTCGGCGTGATGCTGATGATGCTCATGACGCTGGTGGTGGCCGCGCTGGAGTTCGGCCGCGCGTGGAACGCCTCCACCATCGTCACGCAGGCATCCCGCGAGGGCGCCCGCGTGGCGGCGGTGTCGTGCTCCATCAACCCGGCGTGCAGCACCGCGGTCGATACCAGCGTGACGAACGCGCTCACCGGCCTCGACCTGGCGGCGGCGGCGTGGACGGTCACGCCGGGGCCGTACGTCTCCGGCTCCGCGGTGACGGTGCACGTGGACTACAGCGTGACGCCGGTGTCCCCGCTGGTCGCCGGCCTGATCCCGGGGGGCGTGTTCACGATCGCCTCCGACACCACCATGCGGCTCGAATGACCTCGGACTGACGGGAATCCCGCGGCTGGCCCGGCGGCCGGCGCGGGTGCGAGGCACACCATGCGGCACGTCTTCAATCGCCCGCTCGTCCTCTCCGCCCTGCTCGCCATCCTCGGCGGCGCCGCGACGTTCGTGGCGCTGGCGGATGCGCGCGGGGGCGGGCCCGTGCGGCCCCCCGTGCCGGTGGTCGTCGCGGTGCGCGCGCTGGCCGTCGGGCAGCCGCTGGCCGCGACCGACCTCCTGGTGCGCGAGTTCCCGCCCGAGGCCGTGCCCCCCGACAGCGTCCGCGCCATCGCCGAGGTGGAAGGGCGCTTCGTCTCCGTCCCGCTGATGAAGGGTGAGCCGGTGCTGCTGGCGAAGCTCTCCGACCGCGCGCCGGGCTCCAGTCTCGCCTCGCTCATCCCGCCTGGGCGGGTCGCCGTCAGCGTGGCGGTGAGCGACGTCGTGAGCACCGGCGGCTTCGTCGCGCCCGGCGACCGCGTCGATGTCCTCGGCGTGACCACGCGCGAGACCGGCGACGTGGCCGACCTGGTGCTGCGCGACGTCACCGTGCTCGCGGTCGCGAACAGCCTGATCGGCGCGCGCGAGCCGGCGGCCGCCGCGCGCACCGCGACCGCCCGCGACAACCCGCGCTCGCTCGATGGCACCGTCACGCTCGCCGTGACGGTCGAAGAGGCGCGGCGGCTGGTGCAGGTGGACGAACTGGGCAAGGTGCGGCTCGCGCTGCGCCCCCGCGCCGACCAGCCCGCGCTCGCCGGCGAGATCAACAGCGGCCGTTAGCCCCGGGGAGGCACACACCATGGGACGCAACCACCAGATCCTGCTCGCAGACCCGGACGTGGACAACCGCGCCCAGTTGAAGGCGATGATCGGCACGCTGTCCGCCGCCGTCGTGGGCGAAGCCGCTTACGGCATCGAGGCGGCGCGGCTGGCCGCGGAGCTGCAGCCGGACGTCGTCCTCGTGCGGGTGGAGGAGCCGCTGGCGGTTTCGCTGCGCACGCTGGAGCTGGTGCAGCACGCGGCGCCGCGCGCGACCCCGCTGGTCGTCTCCTCCACGGAGGAGATCGGTGTCGTGCAGCGCATGATGCTCGCCGGCGCGCGCGGGTTCGTGCCGCTGCCGACCACGGCGGAGCGCCTGGACCGCACGCTGCAGGCTGCGCGTCTGCAGCACGCCGAGGGACTCCGCCGCGCCGCCTCGCCCTGCCCCGACCCGTCCACGGTGTCCGGCAACGTGATCACGGTGTTCGGTCCGAAGGGCGGTGTGGGCAAGACCACACTGGCGACCAACCTCGCCGTGGCGGTGGCGCAGCAGACCGCCGCGCGCGTCGCGATCGTGGACGTGGACGCCCACTTCGGCGACGTCGCGATCGCGA
>JBFWQJ010000234.1:0-4816 GCA_050249515.1 Dehalococcoidia bacterium
CGACAGTGCCGCCGCGACCATGCTTCCCCGGTGCATGCGCCCTCGCTGCCTCCCGGGACGACACGAGGCGTCCCTGCGGCAAAGTGTGAGGGCGTCCCGCCCCCCGGTCTAGCAGCGGGCCGGTGGTGATCGGGGGACGACTCACCGCGCGTGGAGCTGCTCGATCCAGGCCTCGAAGCCGGGGGCGCGCACCTGCAGGAAGCCCACCGTGCCGAGCTGCGTGCCGAGGTTCCACGGGAACGTGGGCGAGCCCGAGTTCACGATCGTGACGGCCGGCGTCGCCTCGTCCGGCCAGCGCCAGACGCCGGGGACGTGCGTATCCCCGGCGACCACCACGTCCACCGGCCCGCCGAAGTGCCGCGCCATCCGCTCCGGCGTGGTCGCCGAGCCGGGGATCTCCACCTCCGGGAAGGCGTGCGTCATCCCGATGCGCAGCGCGTCGCCGCCCGCGAGGCCCCCGCGCTCGCCCCCGGCGACGAGGAGCTGGTTGTACGGCAGCCGGTGGTCCTCCGGCGCCACGGGGCGCCCCCCGGAGCCGTCGTCCCCGTTGCCGCACACGGCGAGCACCGGCACCCCGCAGCGCTGCTCCAGCCAGTCCAGCACCGCGAGGTCGTGGATGTCGCCCGCGTGGAGGATCAGGTCGACGCCCCGGAAGGCCGCGTACACCTCGTCGAAGAGCGCCGGGCGGGCCTCCGGGATATGGGTGTCACTGATCAGGCCGATGAGCAATTCCGCCGGGAGGGCGTGCTCGTCCAGCCAGCGGCGGCCGGGCTCCGGCATCGGGACGGGCGGCGGGCTGGACGAGGGGGAGGGCGCGGTCATGCCAACAGCGTAACGGCCGCGCCCCACGGCGACCGGTGGGGCCGCGGACCCACTCGGCGTACCGCGCGAGCGGCGTACAATGAGGGTGGCCCGCCACGCTGCGGGCCTCGCACTTCACCCCTCGTGACCGGGAGCATCATGACCACGAACGGCAACACCAACGGCACCTCTCCGCACGCCTCGGACACCGCGACGTGGACCGTGAAGGCGGGCCTGGCGCAGATGCTCAAGGGCGGCGTGATCATGGACGTGATGGAGGCCGAGCAGGCCGTCATCGCGCAGGAGGCTGGCGCGTGCGCGGTGATGGCGCTGGAGCGCATCCCCAGCCAGATCCGCGCGGCGGGCGGCGTGGCGCGCATGAGCCACGTCACGAAGATCAAGGAGATCCAGTCCGCCGTCTCCATCCCCGTCATGGCGAAGGCGCGCATCGGCCACTTCGTCGAGGCGCAGATCCTCGAGGCGATCGGCGTCGACTACATCGACGAGTCGGAGGTGCTCACGCCGGCGGATGACGTGCACCACATCGACAAGCACAACTTCAAGGTCCCGTTCGTCTGCGGCTGCCGCAACCTGGGCGAGGCGCTCCGCCGCATCTCCGAGGGCGCCGCAATGATCCGCACGAAGGGCGAGGCGGGCACCGGCGACATCGTGGAGGCCGTGCGCCACATGCGCGCGCTGTGGGCGGACATCCGCCGCATCCAGGGCATGCGCGACGACGAGCTGTACGTGGTGGCGAAGGACCTGCAGGTCTCCATCGACCTCGTGCGTGACGTGAAGCGCCTCGGCAAGCTGCCGGTGGTGAACTTCTCCGCGGGCGGCGTGGCCAGCCCGGCGGACGCGGCGCTCATGATGCAGCTGGGCGCGGAGGGCGTCTTCGTCGGCTCGGGCATCTTCGAGTCCGGCAAGGAGTTCCCGGAGGGCTCCGCGGAGCGCAAGGACGCGCAGCGCCGCATGGCCACGGCGATCGTGAAGGCCGTGACGCACTTCAACGACCCGCAGGTGCTGGCGGAGGTGTCCACGGACATCCCGAACTCCATGCGCGGCCAGTCCGTCTCCTCCATGGCCCCCGCCGAGCTGCTCGCCGGTCGAGGGAACTAGCGCGGAAGCGATGACGCCCGCCACCTCGGGCCAGCCGGCGCCCGCCACCTCCGCGGAGCGTGTCCTGATCGGCGTCCTGGCGCTGCAGGGCGACTTCGCCGAGCACATCGCCTCGCTCCGCGCGTGCGGCGTCGACGGCATCGACGCGGTCGAGGTGCGCACGCTGGCGCAACTGGAGGCCGTGGACGGGCTGATCATCCCCGGCGGCGAGAGCACGACGATCGCGCGGCTGCTGATCGCCTTCGACCTCATGGATCCGCTGCGCGCGCGCATCCGCGCCGGGCTCCCCGTGTGGGGCACCTGCGCCGGCGCGATCATGCTCGCGACCGAGGTCACGAACCTCGACCGCCCGCCGATCGCGGCGATGCACATCACCGTGGAGCGCAACGCCTTCGGCCGCCAGGTCGACTCCTTCGAGGCGGACCTGGACATCGCGGGGATGGACGGGCCGCCGCTGCGCGCCGTGTTCATCCGCGCGCCGATCATCCTGCGCGCGGGCGAGGGCGTGGATGTGCTCGGACGGCTGGAGGACGGGCGCATCGTCGCGGCGCGGCAGGGCCGGCTGCTGGCGACGGCGTTCCACCCGGAGCTCACGCCCGACCACCGGATGCACGCGCTGTTCGCGCGGATGGTGCTGGAGAGCGCGGAGCGACCGGCGGTGGAGACGAGCTGAGATGAGCACCCGCGCGCCGCGCCCGACCGACCTCGTCGCGCTCGTCACCTTCGACGAGGACGTGCGCGAGAACCTGGCGGTGACGCGCGAGCGGATCGCGCAGGGCAACGACGCGCCGCTGCCGATCGCGGCGGCGATCGAGCAGTGGCTGCACCTGGGCCGGCGGATGTGGGTGAACGTCTCCGGCCGCCAGATTCGCGGCATCGCCACCGCGCGCGAACTCTCCTCGAAGCACGCGTGGGAGATCGACACGCTGATCGAGGCGGGCGACGGCGCGCGCCTGGAGGTGCTGGCGGACCTGCTGCGCCAGGCGATCGTGGCGGCGCAGGACGCGGAGGTCACGCACCTGCTGCTCCGGACGCCAGAGGACAGCCTGGCGGCGGAGGCCGCGCCGCGCGCCGGCTTCGTCCCGGTGACCTCGGAGCGGCTGTGGAGCGGGCGCCTGTCCCCCACGTCCACGACCACCCACGGCGTGCGCGAGTGGACCGAGGACGACGCGTTCGCCTCGTTCCAGGTCTACTGTCGCTCGCTGCCCGTCGCCGCGCGCCAGGCGATGGCGATGACCGTGGACGAATGGAACGCGACGCGGGACCGGCACTGGCAGGAGCGCTCGGACGGCGCGCTGCTGGTGGAGGCGCAGGGCCGCGTGGTGGGCACCGCCCGCACCGCGCGCGGCAGCGGCCAGTTCACGCTGGTCGTGGAGCCGGAGGCGGACGTGGCGACGGACGTGCTCCTCGCGGCGATCGCGCGGCGGCTCGGGGAGGCGGAGCGCCACATGGCGCTGGTCGCCGCCTCCGGCGTCACGGAGGACGCGGCGCTGCGGCGCGCGGGCCTGGACTGCGAACCGACCGCCTACGCGCTGTTCTGCAAGCGCCTCATGCATCCCGTCCGGGAGGAAACGTATGCACGCGCCGGCATCCCATTAACAGGGGGGTAACACCGGGCGTGCAGAGTGCTGCGAAGCGCAGCGAGTGGAGGTCTGGCCCAGCCGATGAACGACATGCGCGACGGCTCAGACAGGGACGACCGGGAGGTCGAGGACGAACTGGAGCTCGATGACCTCGATGTAGCGGCGCTCGACGACGTCGACGAGGACGACTACGACGAGTCGCTGGACGGCGAGTTCGACGACTTCGAGGACGACGAGGACGAGGACGACGGGGCGCCGGTGCGCGACCCGGAGCGCGAGCGTGTGCAGCGCATCGTCGCAACCGCGGAGCTCTCCGACGAGGAGCGCGCCGAGATCGAGCTGCTGGTGGGCATCATGCCCTCGCGCATCGCGGAGGCGGTGCGCGCGCAGGGGCTCGCCGGGCTGATCGAGATCGTGCTCGACCTCGGGCGCATCCCCACGGCCCGGTACGGCTCCGGCGACGTGGCGCTGGCCGATGCCGAGGTCACGGAGCAGGAGCTGACGCAGGTCGTCGCGCAGGTCTCCGAGTTCGGCGAGGACAATCGCGCCGGCATCCCGCGCACCCTCCACCGCATCTCCGCGATCCGGAACCGCCGCGGCCACATCGTCGGCCTGACGTGCCGCGTCGGCCGCTCCGTGTCCGGCTCCGGCCGCATCATGCGCGACCTGATCGAGAGCGGCCGGAGCATCCTGCTCCTCGGCCGCCCCGGCGTCGGCAAGACGACGATGCTGCGCGATGTCGCGCGGATGCTGGCGGACGACCTGGGCAAGCGCGTGGTGATCGTGGACTCCTCGAACGAGATCGGCGGCGACGGCGACATCCCGCACCACGGCATCGGCCGGGCGCGCCGGATGCAGGTGCGCACGCCGCACCTGCAGCACGAGGTGATGATCGAGGCGGTGGAGAACCACACGCCGGAAGTCATCGTCATCGACGAGATTGGCACGGCGCTGGAGGCGGACGCCGCGCGCACGATCGCGGAACGCGGCGTGCAGCTGGTGGGCACGGCCCACGGCACCACGCTGTCCAACCTGATGCAGAACCCCACGCTCTCCGACCTCATCGGCGGCATCGAGTCCGTGACCCTCGGCGACGAGGAGGCGCGGCGGCGCGGCACGCAGAAGACGATCCTCGAACGGCGCGCCCCACCGACGTTCGAGGTGCTGATCGAGATCCAGGGCTTCCAGCGCCTCGCCGTGCACGAGGACGTCGCCAGCACCGTGGACGCGCTGCTGCGCGGCTTCGAGGCGGAGGCGGAGATCCGCGTCAACGGCAACGGCGGCGGCATCGAGACGGTGGAGCGCATGCCGCT
>JBFWQJ010000235.1:0-4815 GCA_050249515.1 Dehalococcoidia bacterium
CTGACCTGGCTCGACGCCGAGGACCGCTTCGGCGAGTACAACCTGCCGGTCTTCAAGCCCGCCGGGAAGTAACCCCCGCGGTCTGACCGACACCGCGAGGCGGCCCGGAGCGATCCGGGCCGCCTCTGTGCACGGACCCCGCGCGCGTCTGCGCGCAATGTGCCGGGGACGTATCCTCGTGCCATGACCACCCGCCGCCACCTCCGACTGCCGCTGGTCCTCGCCGCGCTCCTCGCGAGCCTCGCGGTCCTTGCGGGCGCCCGCACGGTGCTCGCACAGAGCGGCGAGCGCGTCACCTCGTACCGCATCGACGCGCGGATCGAGGCGGACGGGGGCGTGCTGTTTCAGGAGACGATCACCTACGACTTCGGCAGCAACGACCGGCACGGCATCGACCGGAACGTCATCACCAGCCAGTACTACGACGACCGGAACGACCGGGAGTATCCGCTGGAGGTGATCTCGGTCACCTCGCCGAGCCCGGACACGCCGGTGCAGTACGACCTGACAGGCTTCGGCGACCTGACGCGCATCCGCATCGGCGATCCGGACGAGACGATCTCCGGCACGCACACGTACGTGATCACCTACCGGCTGGAGGGCACGCTCAACGCCTTCGATGACCACGACGAGTTCTACTGGAACATCATCGGCGACCAGTGGGACGTGCCGATCCAGCGCGTCGAGGTCGCGGTGCGTGCGCCCGCGCCGCCCACGCGCATGCTGTGCTTCGCCGGCCCGTTCGGCTCCAGCGAGCTCTGCGCGGCCAGCGACATCCAGGGCGACGTGGCGACCTTCAGCGGCAGCCTGGACGCGAACGAGGCGTTCACCGTCGTCATCGGGCTGCCGAAGGGCGCGGTCTCCCCGGCGCCCGCGCCGATCCTCCACGAGCGTTGGTCGTTCTCCCGCGCGTTCGCGTGGGACATGCGCCGCACGGCGCCCGCGGTGCTCCTGCTGTTCGCCGTGTTCCTCGGCCTGTCGAGGCTGATCTACGGCATCGGGCGCGACCGGCAGGCGGTGGGCCAGGTGGTCGCGGCGATCCCGGCCCCGGCGGGCGCGGCGGAGGAGCCGGTGCCGCTGTTCCACGGCACGGTCACCCCCACGGAGTACCTGCCGCCGGAGGGCATGCGCCCCGGCCTCGTCGGCACGCTGGAGGACGAGGTCGCCCACCCGCTGGACGTCACCGCCTCGATCATCGACCTGGCGGCGCGCGGCTACCTCCGGATCGAGGAGACCGAAGAGGGCGGCTGGTTCAGCTCCGCCGACTGGAAGCTGACGCGTCTCAAGCCCAGCCAGGGCCTCGCGGAGTTCGAGGCCCTGCTGCTCGACGGCCTCTTCGAGGACGGCGACGAGGTGCGGCTGTCCGACCTGAAGACGAAGTTCGCCTCGAGGATGTCGAAGGTCCAGTCCGCGCTGTACGGCGAGATGGTGGCGCGCGGCTGGTACCGCCGCAGCCCGAAGGCGACGCGCGAGATGTGGCTCGGCATCGGCGTCGGGATGCTCGTCGCGTCGGTCGTTCTGGTCGTCGTCGCCGCGATCTTCACGACGTTCGCGCTCATCCCCGTCCCGCTGGTGATCGGCTCGTTCCTCTTCCTGCTGCTGCACAACCGCATGCCGGCGCGCACCGGGACGGGCACCGCGGCCTACCGCCGCGTCCTCGGCTTCCGCCGCTTCATCGTGGAGGCGGAGACGCGGCGCGCGCAGTTCGCGGAGCAGGCCGGGCTGTTCTACGAGTACCTGCCGTACGCGATCGTCTTCGGCGCGACGAAGGAGTGGGCCCGCGCGTTCGAGGGCCTGGACCTGCCGCAGCCGGACTGGTACGTATCCTAGCACCCGTTCACCAGGCTTGCGTTCGCGATCGCCATGACCGGCTTCTCCAACAACAGCGTCGGGACGCTCACCTCGACGCCGGGCGGGTCGGGCGGCAGCGGCTTCTCGAGCGGCGGCGGCTTCTCCGGCGGGGGAGGCGGCGGCGGGGGCGGCGGCTCCTGGTAGCGCCGGGCTTCCTGCGAGCCGTGCGATACTGCCGCGAGCAGCACGCACGCCAGGAGGCCGCATGAACCCCACCCGCACCGCCACGCGCACCATCGCCGAGTTCGTCGTCGGCGCGCGCGACCTCCCCGAGATCGCGATGGACGAGGCGCGGCGCACGCTGGTCAACGTGCTCGCCGTCTCCATCTCCGCGTCCGAGCACCCCTCCGCGAAGCGCCTCACCGAGTGGGCGCGGCGCGAGGGCGCCGTGGAGCGGGCGCGCGTGATCGGCAGCGACCTCCGCACCAGCCCGCGACTGGCGGCCGAGGTGAACGGCTTCCTCGCCCACCTGCAGGACTACGACGACACGCACTTCCCGACGATCCTGCACCCCAGCGCGCCCGTCTGGCCCGCCGTCCTCGCCGCCGCCGAGGAGCGCGGCGCGTCCGGGCGCGCCGTGCTGGAGGCCTTCGCGCTGGGCGAGGAGGTCGCCTGCCGCCTCGCGATGTCCGTCCACCCGTGGCACTACGACGCCGGCTGGCACATCACCGGCACCACGGGCGTCTTCGGCGCGGCGGCCGGCGCCGGGCGCCTGCTCGGCCTGGACGCGGACGCGCTGGTGGACGCGCTGGGCCTGGCGGGGACGCAGGCGAGCGGCGTGCGCGAGGTCTTCGGCACGGACGGCAAGCCGATGCACGCCGCGAAGGCCGCCGCCAACGGCTACCAGGCCGCCTCGTTCGCCGCAGCCGGCCTCGGCGCTGCCCCGGACATCATCGGCGGCCGTCGCGGCTTCTGGGCCGTGCTCTCACCGAACGGCCACAACGAGGAGGCGCTGACGGGCGCGCTGGGCGAGCATTGGGAGCTCCAGCGCAACGGCCTCAAGCCGTACGCGAACGGCGTCGTCTCGCACCCGATCCAGGACGCCGTCATCCGCCTGCGCAACGAGCACGCCCTGACGCCCGATCGCGTCGCGACGATCGAGGCGCGCGTCTGCCCGCTGGTGCTGGAGTTGATGAACCGCCCGAACCCGCAGACGGGCCTGGACGCGAAGTTCTCGTTCCAGCACTGCGCGGCGGCGGCGCTGGTGGACGGCGCCGGCCATGACGCCCAGTTCGCCGACGCGCGCGTCCTCGACCCCGTGATCGCCGGCGTCCGCTCGCGTGTCAGCGCGACCGTCGACCCCGCGATCCCGGAGCACGAGGTCTACGTCACGATCACGCTGACCGACGGCTCACAGGTCGCCACCCACGTGGAGCACGCCTCCGGTTCGCCGGAGAATCCGCTCACGGACGCCACGCTGGACGCGAAGTTCCGCGCGCTCGTCGAACCGGTGCTCGGCGCCGCCACGACCGCTTCGCTGCTCGACGTGGCCCGCAACCTCGAGGGTGCGAAGGACACCGCGGAGCTGATGCGCCTCGCGACGCGCTAGGCGCGCTCGCGCACCACGGGGTTGCGCAGCACGCCGATGCCGGGGACCTCGATCTCCACGACGTCGCCGTCCTTCATGTTCTCGGTCGGCCCGTCCGTGCCCATCCACAGGACGTCGCCCGGGAGGATCGTCACGTACTGGCTCATCCGGCTGATGAAGTGCCGGATGCTGAAGATCGCGTCGCCCACGCGGTACGTGTAGACCTGGCGTCCGTTCAGCCGGATCGTCACCTCGAGGTCGTCCGGCTCTGCGATGTCGGTCTCGATCCACGGGCCCATCGGCTTGAACGTGTCCGTGTTCTTCGCGCGCCAGAGCGTGCGGTCGTCGCGCTGCCAGGACCGTTCGCTCACATCGTTCCCGATCGTGTAGCCGAGGACGTAGTCGAGCGCCTGCTCCTCCGTGACGCGGTGGCACGCCCTCGCGAACACGACCACCAGCTCGCCCTCGTACTGCACCTGCTCCGTCGCATCGTGCGGGATGACGATGCGCTCGCCGTCACCGGTGAGCGCGTTGTTCGCGCGATAGCCCACGTCCGCACGCGGCGGGAACGTGGGGTCCACCGCGCGGATCTTCGCCATCTCCGTGATGTGCTCGCGGTAGTTCACGCCCGCCGCATAGAACACCGGCGGCACCACCGGCGGCAGCAGGCGCACATCCGATAGCGGGTGCACCTCGAACGTGCGTCGATGCTCGCCGAACGGCGTGCCCTCCACCGCGACGACGTTCCCGTCCTCGACGATCCCGTACGCCGGCTGGTTCTGACCCCACTGGAAGCGGCACCAACGCATCGCGCCCTCCTTCGACTTGCGGTCGCGCGTCACGGACCGGGAACGCGTCGCGAAATAATAGCGTTCATTGATCGTCAAAGTTGCTCATGTCCCGTGCG
Organism: Dehalococcoidia bacterium; assembly: GCA_050249515.1. Classification (GTDB taxonomy): domain Bacteria; phylum Chloroflexota; class Dehalococcoidia; order UBA2979; family UBA2979; genus SHYQ01. Next base: position 4,287 of record JBFWQJ010000235.1, read on the forward strand.
AACGATCGGAATCGGGGCATCCACGCAGTGAAGCGTCACAGGCGCATTGCCTATGATGCCCGCATCTCCCCCGAGCAGTCCCCGAGGTGGCCCCCATGTTCGAGCGCATCGCGTCCCGGCGTCGGTTCATCGCGGGCGTCGCGGGCGGCGCAGCAGCGCTGAGCCTGCGGCCGCTCGTCGGAGCGACCGAGGCACGCAGCACCGCCCTCCGCGTGCCGGAGCCCCCCGCCGCGGCGCGCTTCGGCGGCGTCCTGCCGACGAACCATCTGATCTGGGTCTGGCAGTTCAACCAGGACGGCGAGCCGGAGCGCATCCGCGAGACGCTGCGCGCGCACGGCCTGGGCGTCGCGCTGAAGACGCACGACGGCACGGACTGGATGGCGAAGTACGACACGAGCCGCAACGCCGTCAGCGGCGCGCAGCAGATCGCCCGCCTCGCCGACTTCTTCGAGGCGGGTGGCGTGCCGTTCCACGCGTGGTGCGTGGTGCACGGCACCAACCCCACGCGCGAGGCGGACATGGCCGCCGC
>JBFWQJ010000236.1:0-4798 GCA_050249515.1 Dehalococcoidia bacterium
CGACCTGGCCGGCCTGTACTGGCACTTCGTCGACATCGTCTGGATCGTGATCTTCACGGTCATCTACCTGATCCCTGCGTAGTCGGATCGCAGCGAGCACGCTGTCCGATCGGAGGACCCCATGAGCCACGAGGCACACGCGCAGGCGCACGACGAGCACCCGCCCACCACGATCCGCGAATACGTGATGATCGGTCTGCTGCTGACGGTCGTCACCGTCGTCGAGCTGTGGGCCTCCCTCGCCGAGGATCAGCTCGGTGCGATCCTCATCCCGGCACTGCTGATCATGTCGGCGTTCAAGTTCGCGGTCGTCGTGGCGATGTTCATGCACCTCCGCTACGAGCACAGCCTCCTGACGAAGCTGTTCTCGTTCGGCCTGGTGCTGGGCGCGGCCTGCATCATCGCGCTGAGCGCCCTCTTCTGGAACGACCACACGGATGCCGTGGGTGGCGTCGCCGAGGCGGCCCCCGGCGCCGCGGCCCCCGCGAAGCACTAGCCTCGCCCGCCGTTCGACGCATACGAGGAGGCCCGGTCGCGAGACCGGGCCTCCTTGCGTCTGTCGTGTGTGCAGGGGAGCCGGGGCGAGGCCGCTCGGACCCGCGCTAGCGGGCGGCCGCGTCGCTCGTGGTGCCGGAGGGCGTGTCGCGGAGCCGCTTCGCATCCTCGGCGCGCTGCCGGCGCTCGGCGATGCGCAGCCACATGAAGAAGACGACGGCCATCGCGCCCAGCGTGATCGCCTCGCTCGGCACCCACATGATCAGCCCGGCCAGCTGCTGGTCCGTCGCGGGGTCGATCGGGATCACGCGCCGCGCGTCCTGGTACGTCGGGTAGAAGATCGTGGGCGCGAAAGTGATCATCGCCGCCAGGATGTGCTTCGGCAGGCTGCCGCCGAAGATGTAGAGGATGCGCGGCAGTTGCGGGATGCGGGAGTGCAGGGGCCTCGGGTCGATCACGTTCCACCAGAACAGCGTGGCGACGGCCGTGAACGAGATGTGCTGCAGGTCGTGCACCTTCTGGTCCGCCAGCGACGCCTCCCACCACCCCGGTACCAGGTGCCACGCCCACACGACCGAGGTCAGCGTCATGATGGCCACCGCCGGGTGCGTGATCGCGCGGTAGGCGAGCCGTCCCGCCGTCGCCCCGGCCAGCGGCCGCACGACGCGATGGCGCATCCATCCCGGCATCCCGCGCAGCAGCGGCGTGGTCGGCGCGCCGAGGAGGATCATCGGCACGGCGTACATCATCACCAGTTCGTGCTGGATCATGTGCATCGAGAAGTGGTGCTCGCCCAGGCGGTCGATGGGCGACTCCATCGCCAGCAGGTAGGTCGCCAGGCCGCCGTAGAACAGCGCGGTGCGCCACCACGGGTGCCGGCGGCTGCGATCCTCCCAGCGCCGCAGCCCGCGCAGGTAGAACCAGCCGACCACCGCGACCGGGATCACCAGCGACAGGTCGAAGCTCCACGCCTGCCACCACGGCATCCCCGGCGGGATCGTGCCGTGCGCGCGCACAGCACCCTCCAGGAGGCCCTCCGGCAGGTAGGGGCTGATCATGCGGCCTCCGAGGCGCGCGGCCACGCGGTGCGTGAGGCGCGGGCGGTGTGGCGGGTGGTGCGCTACCAGTGTGCCCCACCCGCCGCGCGAGGGCTACGTCGGGCGCGCCGCCCGGGCAGGCGTCGCGGGGGCGCTAGGAGCCGTACAGCGTGACGGAGGTGGCGGGCGGGATGCCGTCGCGGAACGCCTCCACGAACGCGTCGTTCAGCGACCCACCGCCGAGGAGGTAGAGGCGCGGCACGCCGTCTGCGTCGGGGACGAGCGCCACCGAGGCGCCGGCCTGGATGAGCGCCGCGGAGAGCTGGTCCACGGTCCCGCCCTGGAACACGGCCACCGTGACGCTCGCACCGTCGAACGTGGGTGGCGTGGCGAAGTTGCCCGAGGCGCCTGATCCGGCGCCTGCGGCGGTGACGTAGCCGCGGCTCACGCGGCCCGTGCCCACGCCGGCCACCACCACGCGGTAGAAGGTGGTCCGGCTCGGCGTGATGCGGTAGGTCGCGACGCCCTCGGCGCTCGTCCGCGCGCGCGCGACCGTCGTCCAGCGCACCTGGTCGTTCGAGGCCTGCAGCACGGAGTCGACGTCCGGCAGCGTGACCGGGCTGGAGACGTCCACCGGCGTGCCCTCCGCCGCGCTGAACATCGTCGGCACCACCGGCTCGTCGTCCGGAATCTCCGGCAGCGGCTCCGCCGCCTGCCGGCGGTAGAAGTCGACAATGCCGGCGTCCAGCCGGGTCGCCACCTCGATGCGCCCTTCCTCGGCGCTGTAGGCGCCCTTCAGCACGCCGACGGCGTCGTAGCCGCCCTCGGTGCGCTCGAAGATCGGGGCGCCGCTCTCGCCGGGGCTCGTGCCCCACTGGTAGTGCAGGAAGTCGTCCGTGTGGCTCAGGAGCACGCCCGGCTCCGGCATCCGCCACAGGCTCCCGAAGCGGGAGACGCTGTACCCGGCCGTCTCGTAGCGCCCGATCGACAGGTCGAAGTCAGACGGCGCCCGGAGGTTGAACCAGCCCGTCGCGCGGCCCACGGCGTCCGTCGGGAGGGTGACGGCGGCGTAGTCGGCCGTGATGTCCTGCGGGTGCACCCAGGTGGAGTTCACGGCGAACGAGGTGGCCTCCACCGCCGCGAAGGGAGCGTGGACACCGTCGAGGCCGGGCGTGACGACGGCGTGTGTCGCCAGTCCGCCCATCTCCGGGTGGAACAGGCAGTGTGCCGCCGTGGCGACGGTGTGCGGGCCCACCATGAAGCCCGTGCAGTCCATCCGGCCGCGCGGCAGGCGCACCTGCAGCAGCACGATCATGTCCGCGGCCTCGCCGTTGCGGGCCGTGGCGCCCTCGGCGGCGGCGGTGCGTGGAGACGCCCCCGCCACCAGCAGCGCGACACCGAGCAGTACGAGGGCGACGAGCCGCGCCCCGGAGCGTGCCCCGGCGCTTCCGATGCGCTCCCGCCAGCCGCGGACCGAACGGCCGCTCAGCATCCCTGCCGCCACTCTTGCTCCCGTGCGCCCCTGGGGCGCTCGATCAGGCGTTCAATCTATCATCGGCACCTGACGCGGTGGGCGGAGTGGCCGAACGTCACCGAGCAGGGCGGAACGGCGTCCCGGAGTCTCGCGCCCCGATTGACGCGTCGAGGCGCCCGCTCCTACCATCGCCGGGCCGATAGTTTGCGTATTCGGTACGCATACTGCCTGAACCGGGACGCCCGGACACGGTGCCCGGACCGGCCGGTCGAGGTTGGAGTCGCCGCTTGCACACCCTCCGCGTCGCGCTCGCCCAGATCAACACGACCGTCGGGGACATGGAGGGCAACCGCCTCCGCATCCTGGAGGCCGCGCGACGCGCCGCCGAGGCCGGCGCGGACCTGGTGGCCTTCCCCGAGCTCGCGATCACCGGCTACCCGCCGGAGGACCAGTTGCTGCGCTCCTCGTTCATCGACGAGGCCCACGCGAGCCTCGAGCGGCTCGCCGAGGAGGCGCGGGGCCTGCCGGTGCTGGTGGTCGGCTGCGTGGAGTTCGACCGCCACCTGCACAACGCCGCCGCCGTCCTGCACGACGGCGAGATCGCGGCGATGTACCACAAGCAGCACCTGCCGAACTACGGCGTCTTCGATGAGGACCGCTACTACTACCCCGGCGATACGCCGCTGGTGGTGACCGTGGCCGGCGTGCAGGTGGGCATCACGATCTGCGAGGACGCGTGGTACCCCGCCGGCCCGATCAGCGACGAGGCGGTCGCCGGCGCGCAGGTGATCGTGAACATCAACTCCTCGCCCTTCTACGCCGGCAAGACGCGCGACCGGGAGCGGATGCTGGCGACGCGCGCGGCGGACAACACGGTGGCGCTGGCATACGTGAACCAGGTCGGCGGCCAGGACGAGCTCGTCTTCGACGGCAACTCGCTCGTCTTCGACGCGACCGGCGCCGTGGTGGCGCGCGGCGCGAGCATGACCGAGGACCTCGTCGTCGTGGACATCCCCGTGGAGGCGATCGTGCAGCGCCAGCTCCACGACTCCCGCCTCCGCCGCATGCGCGAGTCGCGCGTGCACGCCCCCGCCGACGAGGTGTGGGTGTCCGACGCGCCGGAGGCCGCCGCGGCGCCGAAGCCCGCGATCGCCGCGCGTGGCGCGGATGCCCCCGACTCGCTGGCGGAGACGTACGACGCGCTCGTCGTCGGCACGCGCGACTACGTGCGGAAGTCCGGCTTCGAGCGCGTGTTCGTCGCGCTGTCCGGCGGCATCGACTCCGCGATCGTCGCCGCGATCGCGGTGGACGCGCTGGGCGCGGACGCGGTCACGGGCGTCTCGCTGCCCTCGCGCTACTCCTCGGAGGGCTCGATCAGCGACGCCGTCGACCTCGCGAAGCGCCTCGGCATTCGCATGGTGTCGATGCCGATCGAGCCGGTGCACGCCGCCGCGCTCGGCACGCTCGCCGAGGAGTTCGGCGGCGGCGATGCGGGCACGGCCGGCGAGAACGTGCAGTCGCGCATCCGGGGGCTGCTCGTCATGGCGCTGTCCAACCACACGCCGCGCTCCATGGTGCTGACCACGGGCAACAAGTCGGAGTACGCCTGCGGCTACGCGACGCTCTACGGCGACATGGTCGGCGGCTTCGCGGTGATCAAGGACGTCCCGAAGACCCTGGTCTGGCAGCTCGCGCGGTACCGCAACACGGTGTCCGAGGTGATCCCGGAGAACTCCATCAGCAAGCCGCCGTCCGCGGAGCTGCGCCCCGGCCAGCTCGACACGGACTCGCT
>JBFWQJ010000237.1:0-4793 GCA_050249515.1 Dehalococcoidia bacterium
CCCATGGAGTCCAGCCGCCCGAGCTCCTGGTTGATGTCGATGTCGTCGATGCGGTCGGCATCAGACCGGGCGCGCAGCACGCGGGACATCACGCGCTTCAGCTTCTTGCCGCCGCACTCCGGGCAGACCGGGTTAGCGGCCACCTTGCTGATGGAGCGGAAGAAGACGTCCACGCGCTTCTGGCAGGACGGGCAGTCGTACTGGTAGATCGGCATGGGCGCAGGATAACGCGCGTCGAGGCGAAAATCAGCCCTCGCCCGCCGCGGCTACCCCTCGACCGCGTTCTGGACGTGGTTGAGCTGTCCCACCTCGCCGCCGACGGTCAGTTCGATCGCCACGAGGTCGATCCGCAGGTTCGCGGGCAGCTCCGGGTGGTCGGCGGAGTAGGCCTCCGCCAGCCCGCGGAGGCGGGCGCCCTTCGCCGGGGACACCGCCTGCACGGCGGCGCCCATCTTCCGCGACGTGCGCAACTTCACCTCCACGAAGACCAGCGTCTCCCCGTGGAGTGCGACCAGGTCGATCTCCCCCTCCAGGCGCCGGACGTTCTTGTCCACCACCTCGTAACCCTGCTGCTCGAGGTAGCGGGACGCGATGCGCTCGCCGGCCTCGCCGAGGCGCTGATTACGTTCGGTCATCGGCGGACCGCCAGACGGACGGGGGCAAAGGACAGTCGGTGGATGCTGCTGTATCCCATCGCTGAGAGCGCCGCGAGGTGCTCCGGGGTGCCATACCCCTTGTTTTCGGCCAGCCCGTACCCGGGGAACAAGCGGTCCAGGTCGCGCATCATGCTGTCTCGTGCCACCTTCGCCACGATGCTCGCCGCCGCGACGGACGCGCACCGAGCGTCGCCCCGCACCACGGAACGCTGCTCGTACCCGCCCTCGACCACTTCTCTGCCATCAATGATCAGGGCGTCGGGCCGCGCGGGCAAGGCATTGACAGCACGGCGCATTGCCAGTCGCGTCGCGCGGAGGATGTTGATCTGGTCCACCACCTGCGGAGACACCGCTGCGACCGCCCACCGGCAGTCCCGCCGGATCTGCTCCGCCAGCGCCTCCCGCTGGGCCTCCGTCAGCACCTTCGAGTCCCGCAGCAGGCGCACCCAGCGGCTCCGGGGCACCTCCCCGGAGGGCGTGCGAGGGATGACGACCGCCGCGGCGACCACCGGGCCTGCCAGCGGCCCCCGTCCCACCTCGTCCACGCCGGCGACGTCGGGGAACCCTGCACGCCAGAGCGACCGCTCCACCGCCCAGCCCGGGCGCAGGGGCCGAGGGGGCCGCGCTGGTTCCATGCGCGTCATCCTACCAGCGCCCCCGGTCGCGCTCGACCGCCTCGATCGGGCCGAGGGTGCTCACCGATACCGGCGAAGGGCGCCGTACCGCACCATCAGGAGGCCGGAAACCGCACGCCGAGCATCCTCGGCGGCGCGAGGCCGGTGCTACACTCGAACCACCGATGTATCGGGCCGGGACCACCGGCTCCGGGGTCTGCCGCACCCTCCCCACTCCAAGCCGGGGTGCGTGCTCCGCTCGGGCGAAAGCGAGCCAGTATGAACGCACGCTCCACCCGCAACGTCTTCGTCTACCTGCTCATCCTGGTGGCGTTGGTGCTGGTGGTGGTCATGGTCTTCCGACCGGCCACGGCTTCCTCCGAGAAGCCCATCTCCGAGGTGATCTCCCTCGCCCAGCAGGGCAAGGTCGAGTCCATCGAGGTGCAATCAGACACGCTCGTCGTGAAGCTGAAGGACCAGGCCGAGCAGATTCGCTCCCGCAAGGAGGAGTCGGCCTCGGTCCAGGAGATCCTGAAGGACGCCGGCGTCCCGATCGGCGGCACCAACGGCGTCCGCCTGGTGGTGAAGGGCCCCAGCCAGTTCGGCAACGTCGTCGGGCTGCTCTTCAACTTCCTGCCGATCATCGCCTTCGGCGCGATCCTCATCTTCATGATGCGGCAGGCGGGCGGCGCCAATAACCAGGCGATGTCCTTCGGCAAGAGCCGCGCGAAGATGTTCACCGGCCAGAAGCCCACCGTGACGTTCATGGACGTCGCCGGGCAGGAGGAGGCCAAGCAGGAGCTCCAGGAGGTCGTGGAGTTCCTGAAGTACCCGGAGAAGTTCGCCGCCCTGGGCGCGCGCATCCCGCACGGCGTCCTGCTGGTCGGCCCTCCCGGCACCGGCAAGACGATGATCGCCCGCGCCGTGTCCGGCGAGGCCGGTGTGCCGTTCTTCCACATCTCCGGTTCCGAGTTCGTCGAGATGTTCGTCGGCGTCGGCGCCAGCCGCGTCCGTGACCTGTTCGACCAGGCCAAGCGGAACGCCCCCGCCATCGTCTTCGTGGACGAGATCGACGCGGTCGGCCGCCAGCGCGGCGCCGGCCTGGGCGGCTCGCACGACGAGCGTGAGCAGACGCTGAACCAGATCCTGGTCGAGATGGACGGCTTCGAGTCCAACTCGAACGTCATCGTGATCGCTGCGACCAACCGGCCGGACGTGCTGGACCCGGCGCTGCTGCGCCCCGGCCGCTTCGACCGCCAGGTGACGCTGGACCTCCCGGACGTGAAGGGCCGCCGCGCGGTGCTGGACGTCCATGTGAAGGGCAAGCCGCTGGAGCAGGACATCTCGCTGGAGACCATCGCGAAGCAGACGCCGGGCTTCTCCGGCGCCGACCTCGCGAACCTCGTGAACGAGAGCGCCATCCTCGCCGCGCGCCGCAACCGCAAGCGCATCTCCATGGACGAGATGAACGAGGCGGTGGACCGCGTGATCGCCGGCCCGGAGCGCAAGTCCCGCGTCATCACGGAGCTCGAGAAGAAGATCATCGCCTACCACGAGGCGGGACACACCGTCGCCGGCTACTTCCAGCCGCGCGCCGACATCCCCTTCAAGGTCACCATCGTCGCCCGCGGGATGGCCGGCGGCTTCACCCGCTCGCTCCCCTCGGACGACCGGCGCCTGCAGGACCGCTCGTACTACGAGGCGATGATGACGATGGCGCTCGGCGGGCACGTGTCGGAGGAGCTCATCTTCGGTGAGATGACCACCGGCGCCCACGACGACATCGGCAAGGTCACGCAGATCGCGCGCAACATGGTCACCCAGTGGGGCATGTCCGCCCGCCTCGGGCCGCGCACCTTCGGGCGCCGGCAGAGCATGGTGTTCCTGGGCCGCGACATCTCGGAGGAGCGCGACTACTCCGAGCGCACCGCACAGGAGATCGACGACGAGGTCCGCCGCGTCATCGACGAGGCGCACCAGCGCTGCCGCTCCGTCCTCGGCGCCCACCGCGACAAGCTGGAGGCGCTCGCCGCCCGGCTGATCGAGGTGGAGACGGTGGAGGGCGACGAGCTGCTGCGCATCCTGGGCCCGGCCGAGAACCGGCCGCTCCCGGGCGACATCTCCACGCCGTCCGCGCCACCGCCCGCGTCGCCGTCCGCGGCCGCGCGGGAGGAGGAGCCGGAGGAGGCCCCGCAGGGCCGCCCGGGCCTCGCCTGGGGCCAGAAGGCCACCTCGTCCTCCGGGGAGTAGCCCCGGCGACGAAGTCAGACGGAACCAACGGAGAGGCCCCGCTGAGCGGGGCCTCTCTCGTGTCTGGCGTCTGCGGTAGCCGCCCTCCGCCCCTCCGGCGGCTACTCCGTCACCGGCGATTCCGCCCGCGCCCCCGCGGCGCGCTCGTCCGCCTCGCGCACCTCGCGCATCCGCCGCTCGAAGAGCTGACGCGCGACGATGAACCACACCATCGCCACCACCACCAGGCCGATGCGGACGACCGGCGACTCCTTCAGCGTCCCATCCTCCCGGAGGAGCACCGTGCCGAAGGCGAAGCCGACCAGCACCCAGACCGTGTTGAAGAACGCCGCGCCCAGGATGTCGAGCGGCAGCCAGATCCGCAGCGGGATGCGGAGTGCCCCCGCCGCCGCCGGCCCCACGGACCGGGTCACGCTGTAGAAGTGGTAGAACGGGATGAGCCACCTCGCCCGCCCCTCCATCATCGAGGCGGCCACCCGGAGCGTCGTGCCGAAGCGGGACTGGTAGAGCGTGGTGGAGAAACGCCGGCCGGCCGTGTAGGAGATGACGTCGCCGAGGATCGTCCCCGCCGTGGCGAAGGCCAGCATGGCCACCACGTTGCCCTCCCCCTGCGCGGAGGCGGCCCCGCCCAGAGCGATCAGCTGCTGGCCCGGGAACACCATCCCCAGCCCCAGCGTGCTCTCCGTCAGCGCCGCCACGAAGACGATGGGCGCACCGAACCGCGCGAACAGCCCGTAGGCCGTCGCGAAGACGAAGTCCAGCAGCCAGTTGAAGCCGTCGTACGGGGCGGTCAGCAGGTCGATGAGGCTCAGGATCGGGTCTCCGCGGACGCTCAGGAGTGATGGAGGACGGACACCGCGCGACACAGTGTGCCATACGATCGGCCGGAGTTTCTTATGGGATGGCCCTGATCCGGGAGCGTTGACCGTCCCGCATCCGCTCTCTACACTTCAATGTCTACGCAACCCTCGGAAGGCTCATTATGTTCGCGATTATCCGCTCTGGCGGAAAGCAGTACCGCGTGCGCCCGGGCGACAAGATCGCCGTGGAGCGCCTCGACGCCGCCGAGGGCGCGGAGGTCGCGCTGAGCGACGTCCTGCTCGTCGGTGACGGCGACAACACGACCGTCGGCTCGCCGCTGGTCGCCGGCGCGTCCGTGAAGGCCCGTGTGGAGGCGCACGACCGCGCGCCGAAGGTCACGTACTTCAACTTCAAGAACAAGACCCGGAACAAGACGATGCGGGGCCACCGCCAGCAGCGCACGCAGCTGGTG
>JBFWQJ010000238.1:0-4790 GCA_050249515.1 Dehalococcoidia bacterium
TCGACCGACGCCCCGAACTCGATCCGCGCGTCGGGGTCGACGTGCCTCCGGACCGCGCGGGGCGGGTCCGTCCGCAGCAGCAGGAGCGTGTGCTCAGAGGGGGTGAGCGCGCGTCCGAGCATCGTGACGCGCAGGGCGACCGCGCCCAGGTGGCCGGTCGCGACGATGCACCCCGCCTCGTCGGCCGAGCGCCCGAACACCTCGCGCAGGATGCGGAGCGGGTGCGGGCGCTCCCGATAGTGCTGATAGAAGTACTTGCCGACCACGGTCCCGTCCGCGGCCAGCACGTACACGCCCGGGAAGGGGATCCCGTATCGCGGCTCATGTGGCTCGATCAGGTCATTCAGGATCCCGAGCCGGCGAATCAGTCGTGACCCCTCGTCCGCGAGCAGCGGGAACGTGATGCTGGCTTCGGCGGCGAATTCCGAGAGCCGTGGGACGGGGTCCGGCGAGACGGCGAACACCGCGATGCCGGCCGCCGCGTAGGCCGGCTGGGCCGCCTGGAACTGAGCGAGCTGCCTCCGACAGAACGCGCACCACTGCGCTGAGCGATGGAAGACGACCACCGCGGGCCGGCCGGCTCGCTCGGTGTGGAGGTCGATCGCGTCACCGTGCTCGTCGACGAGTGTCACGTCGGGAAACGCCTCCCCCACCGCCGGTCCGGTCGGGAAGCGCGAGGTGGCCGGGTACCGCCGTGCCGGGGGAGTCGATCCCAGGGGCTCGCTCACGTGAACATCCTCTCCCTAAAGACAAGTAGAACACTGATCGTTAAGCTAACAACTTGTCAATAGACGGACGAAGGTCTTCAGCGACCAGTGAGAGGTGGCGCCGTGCATTCGCCGAGAGCCGGGTCGACGCCGCTCGTGACGTTCACCGTGCGCCCTGCCCCGCCGGCGACGCGTTCGGGCCCGCGGATGGTGTGGCTGCCGGCAGCGGCGATGGCGCTCTCCACCGCCGTTGCGGCGGGGGCGGGTGTCGTCCTGGGGGTGCTGGCGGCGACGCAGGTCGGCCCCGGTAGGACCCAGTGGCTCGCCGTGGTCCAGGCGCACGGCGCGATCCAGCAATGGTCCTGGCTGGCGGTGTTCACGGCGGCGCTCGTCTTCGAGTTCATCGTGCGCCTCAACGGGCGTCCGGCGATCCCCGTCGGCCCACGGGTCGCCACTTTGACGTTGATCGGCGGCGGGGCCGCCCTCGCGGCGACGGGTCGGCTGCTCGACGGTCCTGGCGAGCTGGTGGTTCCGCTTGGCACGGGGGCCACCGCGGCGGGGACGCTGCTGTATCTCCTCATCGTCTTCCGGGTCCCGCCCGCCCACCCGCGGTCGGTGGACTGGCATCCGCTCTACTTCCGCACTGGCGCCGTCTGGCTGCTGGTTGCGGCGCTCGTGGCCCATGCTGCGGCGTGGCGTCTCAGCGCCGGGGTCGTGCCGCTGGAGGACGCGCGGCTCACGAGTGACCTGTTCCTGCGTGGGTTCATCATGAACACGACCGTCGCGGTCGGCCTCCGGGCGTTCCCGGGGCACCTCGGCCTGCCGCACGTGACCGTGCGCTCCCAGCGCTGGCTGTGGTGCCTCCTCAATGGCGGCGTGCTGCTGAGCGTTGCGGGCTCCGCTGCACTGGGCCTGCCGCGCCTGACCGCGGCCCAGGCGGCCGGTGACCTGGCCTTCGCGGCGGCGATCGCCGACGCCACGATCGTCATGCGTATTGCCTCGGTCGCACGGAGCTGGCGACGCCGGCCCCACCGGGCGCAGGTACTGGTCCCGATCGCGTGGGCGGGCGCCGTGATCTACGCAGGCGTCCTGGCGGCATACACGCTGGCGGACCAGGCCGGTCTCACGTCGACCACCATCATGGAGATCGGTGCCGTCCGGCACATCTTCATGCTCGGCTTCGTGGCCCCGCTGTTCCTCGCGATGTCCCACGTCGTCCTCGACCGCTTCCTCCTGGGGCATCTGCGTGGTGAGAACTGGCTGACGGCGTCGTTCGTCCTGCTCATCGTGGCCTGGCCGATGCGGGCGGCGCCGCCGCTCCTCGGGAGCCGGCTGGGCGACGCGGGCGAGGGGGTCGTGGGCACGGCGGGGGTAATCACGGCCATCGCGCTCGCCATCGCCACGGTCGTTGCCGCGACCAACGCCTGGTCGACCGCCCACTACTTGAGGCTTGCGTGGCGCATCGCCACGCGCCCGCCATCGCCACCCTCGCCCGCGGGCCCGGGCAGAGGAACAGGCGGTGGCGCATGACGGGGTCGTCGCTACGCGGGCCTGAGTTGCTGCAGTGGATCCGGCTGCCGGCGCTGGCGCTGGCTGCCGATGGCACGATCCTGGGCGTGACGGCGGAGTGTCAGGAACAGGCGGGCGACGTGCCGTCCGAGCTGCTGGGGCGGACCTGCTCCCAGGTGGTCCATCAGCACGGCCGGCTCGATGCCTGCGACGCCCGCACCTGTCCCGCGATCACCCACCTGGCGCTGGGGCACGCGGCGGACCTCAGCGAATGCCCGCTGCCCGTCGCCGTCGTGGGTGGTCCCGCGACGGCGGTCGTGGCCGTGAGCGTCCCGCCGGCCGACCGCGGGGATGACCTCGCGGCCGTGGTGCTGCTCCAGCCCCAGCCGACGTCCCTGGCAGGGGAACCGCGCGCGGCCGATTCCACGCGCGCCACGTCGCTGGGCATCCGGCTGCTCGGGGCCGTCGAGGTGGTGCGCGGGGGGGCACCCTGCCCGGTGCCGCGCCGACGGGCTCGTGAACTGCTGGCGCTGCTGGCGCTCGCGGGGTCTCGCGGCCTGGGGCGCCAGGAGATCAGCGAGCTGTTGTGGCCGTCGTCCACGCGTGGGGCGGGCCGGGGTCACCTGCGCGTCCTGCTCCACAGCATCCGCCACAGTGTCAGCGAGGAGCTGATCGACGACCTGGGGCGCCTCCCGGGTGGCGACGCGCGGCTGCGGCTGCATCCCGCCGTGTGGACGGACATCCAGGCGTTCGAGCAGGTCCGGATCCCGTGGCCCCGGGCGACTCAGGCGGGCCTCGAGCGCCGCCGGCGACGCCTCCTCGCGATTCGCCGATGCATCGGGTACTACCGGGGCGACCTCGACGCGGCGGGGGAGTTCGGCCGCTGGGTCGTCCCGTACCGCCAGCGGCTCCGGACGCAGTACCTGACGCTGCTCCGCGAAGCGATCCCGCTCGCGGCGTCGCTCGACGACTTTGCCACGGCGATCGACTGCAGCCGCCGTGCGGTCGCGGCCGCCCCGCTGGACGAGGGTCTCCGGCTCGCACTGGTCGCGCTCTACGGCCACCAGGGGCGGGCCGATGAGGCCCATGCGGAATACGAGGCCTACGAGCGCCTGCTGGCGGAGGACGCCGAGCGCCGTGCTTCCCGGCGGAGGCAGGCTGACGGATGAGCCCCCTCCGTGCGCGACCAGCACGCGGGACGAGCCCATAGCCCGACCCTCATGGCCCGACCCCATGGCCCGGCCCCATGGCCCGACCCGCGTGCGTGCTAGGTGTGCCCGGAGACGCCACCGTGGCTCGCCCACGAGGCACGGACCATGGCCACGGCGAGCATCCAGAGCACGTTCGCCATCAGCACGTGGACCGCTCGCCACGTGGTGGGCAACGTCCACCAGACGTTCACGGCGCCGATCGCGGCCTGGGCCAGGTAGAGCGCCAGGATCGCGGCCGCCAGGATGCGCAACGCGGCAGGGACCTGCCAGCGACGTGCGAGCCACGCCGACAGCGCCAGTACGCCGAGGCCCACGAGCGCCACGAGTCGGTGGAGCCATTGGACATCCTGCGCGTGCCCACCCCGCAGGAGCGGGAGGGGCCCCTCCGCGCAGCCCGGCCACGTGGAACAGGCGAGCGCGGCGCCGTTCACAACCACGAGCATCCCGAGCCCCACGACCGCGAGGACCGCGGCGGCGAGCACCAGCGTCGTGATCCGCCAGCGGGGCGGGAGCGTATCCGCGCTCCTGCGCACGGCAGGCGTGACCGCCAGCCAGGTGAGGAGCGCGACGAGCAGCAGCGCGCTGGCGAGGTGGAGGGCGACCACCTCGCGCGGCAGCTCGCGGACGACCGCCTCGCGGCCGAGGTATGCCTGGCCGGCGAGCACCGCGGCCAGCGTGACGCCGACGGCGCATGACCGGGGAGAACGCCCACGCCAGGCAGTCCACGCGGCGAGGGCGAGGATCGCCGCCCCCGCCGCGGATGCCATGAGCCGGTGCGTCCACTCGATCGTCGCGGCCCGATCGTCGAACGGGAGGAGGCCGCCGTGGCAGAGCGGCCAGTCCGGGCAGCCGAGACCGGATCCGGTCGACCGGACGATCGCTCCCATCGCGACCAGCAGCAGCGTCAGGACCAGGCTGCCGGCAGCAAGGACGCGATAACCGGCGCTCCGATCGACCGTGTGCATGTCTACTCCCTGCCCTGGATGTCCCGGGGAACCAGCGACCCTGGGGGACGCGACTGCTGGGGTGCCGTCAGAGTTCGGCAACCGGCTCACACCGGACAGTGCTGGAGGGCGGTTCAGGGCCGGGCCGTTTGTCTCCGCGCGGGGCTCGCTCAGTAACGCCCGGTGTAACGCGGCCCAGATCGGACGGCGATGCGGAGCGGGCGAGCAGGAACCCCTCTCGCGATACCGCCAGAGGTTATACTTGACTTAATAGGTCATGTATCAGGAGAATTGCGGCATGGTCGCAATCGCTCCGGCTGCCACGCGTGTCCGTCCACCCGTCCGTGAGTGGCTGGTGCCGCTCCTCGTCGTGGGGGGGCTGGTCGCGGTCTACCTCGTCGCGCAGGCCTCGAGCGCGT
>JBFWQJ010000239.1:0-4756 GCA_050249515.1 Dehalococcoidia bacterium
CACTGGATGATCCGCCCCTCCTTCCTGCAGTTGTCCGCCATCGGACCCTGCGGGGCCTCGCTGAACTCGAGCTCCGCGCAGTGCAGGAAGCCGTGTCCCGCCCCCCAGCCGCTGCACTCCATCAGATTGCCGTCCATGCAGCGCCAGTAATGCCAGGGGATGAGCATTTGGGGGACGACCCCTGTGTACCGCGCGTCGAAGTCGTCCACCGTGCCGACCGAGGCACAGTAGTCCTGTGCAATGACGTAGTCGGCTGCGGTCGGTGACGGGGGGGGCCGCGTGTCGGGGCTGGCAGTTGGAGCTGGAGTTGGAGTTAGAGTTGGAGCGTAGGTCGGCGCACCCGGTGGTGGAGTGAAGACCGAGGGAATCGCGAGCGGTGTGCGCTCCGATGTCGAGGGCGACGGGGGTGGCGACTCGCAGGCGCTTGAGAGGGCGCTCAGCAGAAGCGTCGCGAGGATGAGTGCCAGGCGCGGTGCATTCACCGCCGCACTGTAAGCGAAGAGGCCGCCCTTGCGGGCGGCCTCGTTCAGTCTGCGGGAGCCTCGAGGAGGCTAGGCGGCGACGGCGCCCCGGGCGACCTTCGCCTGCGCGGCGACGGCGGCGAAGGCGGCGGGCTCCAGGACGGCCATCTCGGCCAGCGCCTTGCGGTTGAGCTGGATGCCGGCCTTGTTCAGGCCGTCCATCAGCTGCCCGTAGGTCATGTCGTGCAGGCGGGCGGCCGCATTGATGCGGATGATCCACAGGCGGCGGAAGTCGCCCTTGCGGTCCTTGCGGTGCACCGTGGCGTACCGCAGCGCGTGGATCATCGACTGGCGCGCGACCTTGTAGTTGGTCGTCCGCTTGCCGTGGTGGCCCGCGTTGGACGCGAATACCTTGCGGTGGCGGTTGCGGGTCTGAACTCGGGCGCGGGCGCGGGCCATCTTGTTACCTCGGACTTACTCGATGCTGGGGAGGGGCGTAGCGCGGGCTACGCGTACGGCAGGTTGACCTTGATCACCGCGGCCTGACCGCCGCCGATCACGACGTCCCGGCCGAGGCCGGTCATCTTCGTGCGGCTGCGCTTGGCGCGCTTCGGGTTGGTGTTGCGGATCATGACCTTGCCGGTCCCGGTGAGGCGGGCGCGCTTCGCGGTCCCCTTGTGGGTCTTCATCTTCGGCACAGTAGGGAACCCCTCTTCGCCCCGGTGTCCGGGGTCTCGCCTATTCGGCGGCTGCGGACTCTGCCTGTCGCGCCTCGCGAGCGCGCTGCTGCACGGCGGCGGCGGCCTTCTTGCCCGGGTCCAGGGTCTTGGTCATGAACCGACCCTCCAGCCCCGGCGAACGCTCCAGGTCAGCGACGTCCTTGAGCTGCTCGTAGAAGCCGTTCAAGAGTTCCTGCGCCACCTCCGGGTGCGTGATCTCACGCGCGCGGAACATGACAGAAACCTTGACCTTGTCGCCTTCGAGCAGCAGCTTGCGGGCCGTGCGGATCTTGAAGTCGCGGTCGTGCTTGTCGATCTTGACCCGCATCCGGACTTCACGCAACTCGACCTGCTTGGAGCCGCGCCGGGAGTCGCGCTCGCGCTTGGACTGTTCGTACTTGAACTTGCCGTAGTCCATGATCTTGCACACCGGAGGGCTGGCCGTCGGTGCAATCTCGACCAGGTCGAGGTGCGCCTCTTCGGCCATCCGCTGGGCATCCATGATCGGCACGATTCCGAGCTGCTCCTCGCCCCGTAGCAGGCGGACCTGCGGGACGCGGATCTGCTCGTTGATACGCAGTTCCTTGGCGATCGCGAAACTCCTCAACTCCCCCGCTGTCACCGGGGTCCGACAGGCATCACATTCTATCAGAGCCGTGATTCTAGCAGGGCGGTGTGCGGTGCGGGGCGCATCAGCGTGCGGAAAGACCCTCGCACCTGCGTAACACCGGGCCGCCGGCCCCCGTTATGCCTCGTCCGGGGCGTACTCCACCAGGAGCTCGCCCTTCTCCACCCGGACGCCGCGCTCCGCATGCACGGCGGTGACGACGCCGCCGTGGGGCGCCTGCACCTCGTTCTGCATCTTCATCGCCTCCACGACCACCACGGCCTGTCGAGGCTCGATGCGGTCGCCCACCGCCACGCGCACCTCCACCGCCACGCCGGCGAGCGGGGCAGTGATCTTGCCGGGCGGGTCGCCCGCGCCGCCGGCAGCCCCGCGCTCACGGCCGCTGCCGGAGGCGCCGAGGACGAACGTGCGGCCGTCCACGACCACGCGGAGGTTGCGGCCCTCGCGCGTGACATAAGCACGTGACGGGACGCCATCGCGGATGATCGAGAACAGCCCGGGGACGCCGGAGGTCGTCACGTCCACCTCGACGGGCGGGGCGTCGTCCACGGCGACCGTGAGGCGGTCACCGGACTCGTCCACCGTCACGGTGTGGGGGAGACCGTCTACCTGGAAGCGGTGCCGCGTCGCCAACCGGACGTCCCTCCCTCGACGCGGATGCCGCGCCGTGCGACGCCGCGGGCGCTCTGCACCCAGCGCGTCAGTCCGCTGCCCCCGGCGGCGCCGGGCTCCTTCGCGTTCCCCGCGATGATCTGCGCCGCGACGGCGCCGGCGATCAGCGCCGTCTCCAGGCGCGGGTCGTCCTCGGCCGCCTCGGGCATGGTGAACGTGGACTCCAGCCAGCCGGTGGAGACGTCGCCCGACAGGAAGTCGGGGTGCTCGAACAGCGCGAGGTGGAACGGCACGTTCGTCTGCACGCCGGAGATGACGAGGTCGCGCAGCGCGCGGCGCATCCGGTCGATGGCGCGGTCACGCGTCTCTGCCCACACGATCAGCTTCCCCAGGAGCGAGTCGTAGAACACGGGGACATCGAGGCCGCTGAACAGCATGGAGTCGAAGCGGACGCCGGGTCCCGTGGGGTAGTCCACGAAGTCGATCAGGCCGACGGACGGGGCGAAGTTCGCGTACGGGTCCTCGCCGTTGATGCGGCATTCGATCGCCCAGCCCGTGGGCGAGACGATCGCGGGGCCCTCGGGCAGCGGCTCACCGTTCGCGACGGCGATCTGAAGCGCGACCAGGTCCACGCCGCCGCAGACCAGCTCGGTCACGGGGTGCTCCACCTGCAGCCGGGCGTTGACCTCGAGGAAGTAGAAGTTCCCCTCGCGGTCCAGCAGGAACTCCACGGTGCCGGCGTTGCGGTAGCCGCAGGACTTCGCCGCGGCGATCGCGGCCGCGCAGAGGCGCTCGCGGATCTCCGGCGTCACGGCCACGGAGGGCGCCTCCTCCAGCAGTTTCTGGTTGCGGCGCTGCACGGAGCACTCGCGCTCGCCGAAGGCGCGCACGTTCCCGTGCGCGTCCGCGACGATCTGCACCTCGATATGCCGCGCCGGCGCGATGTACCGCTCAAGGAAGATCGTGGCGTCGCCGAAGGAGGAGGCCGCCTCGCTGCCGGAGGCGCGCATCGCGTTCTCCAGGTCCTCGGCCCGCTGCACCAGGCGGATGCCGCGGCCGCCGCCGCCGGCCGACGCCTTCACCATGAGCGGGAAGCCGATGCGCGCGGCCTCGCGCTCGGCGGTGGCGAAGTCCTCCGCGCTGATGTCGTTCGCACCGGGGACGATCGGCACGCCGGCCGCCTCCATCAGCTTCCGCGCGGACACCTTGCCGCCCAGCGCCCGCATGGCGTCAGCGCTGGGGCCGATAAACGTGATGCCGGCGGCCTCGCACGCGTCGACGAATCGGGCGTTCTCTGACAGGAACCCGTAACCGGGGTGGATGGCATCGGCACCCGTCTGGCGCGCCGCGTCGATGATGTTGTCGATGACGAGGTAGGACTCCAGCGCGGGGCCGGGGCCGATGCGCACGGCGACATCGGCGTTGCGGACGTGGAGGGCGTTGCGGTCCGGGTCGGAGTAGACCGCGACGGTCTCGATCCCGAGTTCGCGGCAGGTGCGCTGGATCCGCAGAGCAATCTCACCTCGGTTGGCGATGAGCACCCGCTTGATCATGTTGCTCCTGCGACCATCGGACGCGATGTGGGAACCGCGCGGCGGCGATGCTCGTCAGACTGACATGCGGCGCGTGCTGCGGCAACCGCCTGTGCGGGAAGGGATGCGTATGAACCCCGGTGCTCGTCCGTGGAACGTGGTCGGGCGGCGCGCGCCGCTCGCGGTGCTCGTCGCGGCCGCCGTCCTCGCCGCCGCGTGCACACCCGAGGTCGACACCGCCACCGCGACGCCGACGAACACGCCCACGGTCGCAAGCCCGACGCCCGCGGGCACGGGCAGCGCCGCCCCCTCGCCGCCCCTGCCCACCGCCAGCGCGACCGCCTCGCCGACCGGCTCGCCCGGCTCGACGCCTCCGACCGTGCTCCCCAGCCCCTCCTCCACACCGAGCGCGCCCGGCCCCGGCCAGGCCCCGCCGGCGGGGTACGCGCAGTCCTGCGCGCGGGATGTCCCGTGGGGCGTGCAGGTGACGAAGCCGTTCATCTGCCTCGACGGCCCCCCGGCCGGCACGCAGGTCGCGCCCGGCGGGCGCCTGCAGGTGACGGGCTACGCGGGCGGGTCGTTCGAGAACAACGTGGTCGTGGAACTGTGGACGCTGGTGAATCGCCAGCCGCTGAACGAGCTGGTCACCACGCCGCTGACCTACACCGCGCCGGACATCGGCATGCCGGGCAAGTGGGAGGCCACGCTGGTGGTGCCACCGAACGTCGCGCCGGGCGATGCGCGCGTGATCGCCCACTTCGACAGCCCCCGAGACGGCAGCGTGGTCGCGCAGGACGTCGTGAG
>JBFWQJ010000240.1:0-4746 GCA_050249515.1 Dehalococcoidia bacterium
CGCCCGGCCTCGGCGGCCTCTTCGGCGGCTCGTCCGAGGAGCCCCCGCCCGACGACACCCCCGACCCCCGCTACCCCGACGATCCTCCGCCGGGGCCGCGCGCCTAGACCCGGAACGCCTCGGTCAGGCGGTAGCCGACGCCGCGCAGCGACTCCACGGCGTCCTGGAAGCCCACGGCCGTCAGCTTCCGCCGCAGCGTGTGGACGTGCGTCCGCACCGCGCCGCGCTGGTAGCGGTCGACCGTCGCCTGCCCCCACAGCGCCCGCGCGAGGTCGTCCGAGGTGATGAACGTGCCGGGCTGCCGGAGCAGTGCCGCGAGCACCTCGGACTCGGACGGCGTCAGCCACGCCTCGCCGCCGGGGCCGGCAAGGTGACGCGTGTCGGCTGCCGCACCGCGCCCCCGCGCCTCGCCCGCGAGTGACGCCAGCGCCGCCGCGATGCGCGCCCCGTCCGCCTCGAGCGTCGAGAGCGCGACGGCGGGGCCGAGGTCGTCCGGCAGCGCGGCGCGCAGCCACAGCGATGATGGGTCGAGGAGCAGCACCGCCGGCAATACACGCTCCGCCGCACCGCGCGCGCGGCCGAGCAGCAGCCGCAGCGCGCCCGTCGACGCGGTCGAGGCCACCACCAGCGCCTCGGGACGGGTCGCGCGCACCAGCGCCGTGACCTGCGGCGCCTCGCACGCCCCGCACACCTCGTGCCCCGCGCCGTCGAGGTCACGGGCGCGGGCGGCGCGCTCTTCGGCGTCCTCGGCCACGACCAGCACACGCACGCCCGGCGCTCCTTCGCTGCACCCCGGAGTATTGGAGCGGGTCGCTCCCGGCGGTACGATAGACGTTCGAACACCCATTCGACCGCCCGCCGCCGCCCTCCCCTGGCGCGAGCCTTCGAGCAGCCTCGAACAGGTCTCTCCATGCCCCTCGACCGCATCGTCGTGACCGGCGCGCGCGAACACAACCTGAAGAACGTGACCGTCGAGATCCCCCGTGACCGCCTGGTGGTGATCACGGGCGTCTCCGGCTCCGGCAAGTCCTCGCTCGCCTTCGACACGATCTACGCCGAAGGGCAGCGGCGTTATGTCGAGTCGCTCTCCGCCTACGCCCGCCAGTTCCTCGGCCTGATGGAGAAGCCCGACGTCGACTACATCGAGGGCCTCTCCCCCGCGATCTCCATCGACCAGAAGGGCGTGTCGAGGAACCCGCGCTCGACCGTCGCCACCGTCACGGAGATCTACGACTACCTCCGCCTGCTCTTCGCGCGCGCCGGCGTGCCGCACTGCATCCACTGCGGCCAGGTGATCCGCCGCCAGACCGCGCAGCAGATCGTGGACAGCATCCTCACGCAGGACCCCGGCCGCCGCGCGATGATCCTCGCCCCCGTGATCCGCCACAAGCGCGGCGAGCACACCAACGTCCTCGACCTGATCCGTCGAGGCGGCTTCGTCCGCGCGAGGATCGACGGCAACGTGGTGAGCATGGACGAGCCGATCAGCCTCGCCCGCAACAAGTGGCACGACATCGACGTCGTCGTGGACCGCATCGTCATCCCCGCCCCGGACGACGAGGACCGCGACGCCACGCGCCAGCGCGTCTCCGACTCCGTGGAGCAGGCGCTGAAGTTCGGCGAGGGCATCGCCGTCCTCGCGCTCTTCGGGACGGGCGCGCAGGACTCCACGATCGTGGAGGAGCAGACGTACAGCGAGCACTTCGCGTGCTCCAACACGACCCACCCGCCGTACAGCGTCGGCGAGATCGAGCCGCGCAACTTCTCCTTCAACACCCCGCACGGCGCCTGCCCGGAGTGCACCGGTCTGGGCTTCAAGATGCAACTGGACGAGGACCTCGTCGTCCCGAACAGGAAGCTCTCCATCGACCAGGGCGCCGTCGTGCCGTTCCAGCGCATGGCGACCAGCCTCGGCTGGTACCGCCGTCGCCTGGCCGCGCTGGGCGAGGCGCTCGGCTTCACCACCGCGCAGCCGCTGGAGAAGCTCACCGAGAAGCAGTACCGCGCGCTGATGCACGGCACCGGCGACCTCGCCGTCGATGAGATCGAGTTCAAGAGCAGCAGCGGCCGCTCCCGCAAGTACACCGTGACGTGGGAAGGGGTGATGACCAACCTCGAGCGGCGCTACAAGGAGACCGAGTCCGACTGGGTGCGCGCCGACATCGAGCGCTACATGGTGCCCGTGCCCTGCGACGTCTGCCGAGGCGCGCGACTCAAGCCCGAGATGCTCGCCGTCACCGTGTCCTCCGAGGACGGCACGGACCGCTCGATCGTGGACGTGGCGCGCATGAGCGTCGCGGAGGCGCTCGCGTGGACCGACGGCCTGCGCGACGAGTCGAGGACGCCGCTGTCCGCGCGCGACTTCGCGATCGCGCGGCAGATCCTGCAGGAGATCGGCGGCCGCCTCGTCTTCCTGCGCGACGTGGGCCTGGACTACCTGACGCTGGACCGCAGCGCCGGCACCCTGAGCGGCGGCGAGGGCCAGCGCATCCGCCTGGCCACGCAGATCGGCTCCGCGCTGATGGGCGTCCTCTACGTCTGCGACGAGCCGAGCATCGGCCTGCACCCCGTCGACAACGAGCGCCTGATCACCACGCTGTCGAGGCTCCGCGACCTGGGCAACACCGTCCTCGTCGTCGAGCACGACGAGGCGATGATGCTCGCCGCCGACCACCTCATCGACATCGGCCCCGGCGCCGGCGAGCGCGGCGGCAACGTGGTCGCCTTCGGCACCCCCGCCGAGGTGATGCGCAACGAGGCGTCCCTGACCGGCGCGTACCTGAGCGGCCGCCGCACGATCCCCATGCCCGCCGCCCGACGCGCCGGCAACGGCAACGCGCTGGTGGTGAAGGGCGCGCGCGAGAACAACCTGAAGGACGTGTCCGCTGCGTTCCCCCTCGGCACGTTCATCGCGGTGACGGGGGTGTCGGGCTCGGGCAAGTCCTCGCTCGTCAACCAGATCCTCGCGCGGCAGCTGGAGCACGACCTGAACGGCGCGCGCGAGCGCGGCGGCGAGCACGACGCGATCGAGGGCATGGAGCACCTCGACAAGGTGGTGGTGATCGACCAGTCGCCGATCGGCCGGACGCCGCGCTCCAACCCGGCCACGTACACCGGGCTGTTCACGCTGATCCGCGACCTCTTCGCGCAGATGCCGGAGAGCAAGGCGCGCGGCTACGGCCCCGGCCGCTTCTCCTTCAACGTGAAGGGCGGCCGCTGCGAGGCCTGCAAGGGCGACGGCTACAACGTGATCGAGATGCAGTTCCTCCCGGACGTGACCGTGCCCTGCGAGGTCTGCAAGGGCGACCGCTACAACCGCGAGGCGCTCGAGATCCTGTTCCGCGGCAAGACGATCGCCGAGGTCCTCGGCATGACCGTGTCGGAGGCGCTGGAGTTCTTCGACGCGTTCCCCGCGCCGCGCCGCAAGCTGGAGACGCTGGCCAACGTCGGCCTCGGCTACATCCGCCTCGGCCAGCCCGCCACCACGCTCTCCGGCGGCGAGGCGCAGCGCATCAAGCTCGCCACCGAGCTGTCGAGGCGCGCGACAGGCCGCACCGCCTACATCCTGGACGAGCCGACCACCGGCCTCGCGTTCTCGGACGTGGAGGCGCTGCTGGAGGTGCTGCAGCAGCTGGTGGATGGTGGCAACACGGTGATCGTGATCGAGCACAACCTGGACGTCATCAAGTGCGCCGACCACCTCATCGACCTCGGCCCCGCCGGCGGCGCGAAGGGCGGCCGCATCATCGCCACCGGCACCCCCGAGGCGGTCGCGCAGGTCGAGGAGTCCCAGACCGGCCAGTTCCTCGTGGACCTGCTCGCGAAGTTCCCCCCCGTCGCCGCCGCCCCGAAGCCCAAGCGCGCGCCGAAGGCCGCCGCCGCCACCTCGGACGCTCCGCCCGCAAAGGGCGCCCGCGCGAAGAAGGCGCCCGCGAGCAAGAAGGCGCGCGTGGGGGCGAGGGGGTAGGAGTCTGGAGTTAGGACCGCGACTGGGTACTGAAGTAGTAGCCCAGGACGGTGCCAAGCAACGGACCGAGAACGGACGCAACGTCGCGGAGCATGTCCGCTGCGTGGTCGGCGTCACCAAAGACCCAGAACGCGATATCAGCAGCAATGAATAGGATGAACGTCAGCGTCAGACCAGCGGCCATCCATGCGGACGTCTTCTCCACCAGGTCGCGACGGTTCTCGCGCCGCTGTTCGGAGAACGTCGGGCCAGCAAAGAGTCCGCCACCCGACAAGAGGTCGACATCCGCGGCCGACGACGCGTCCTCATCCTGAGTCGCCATCTAGAGACCAGCCGCCCACGGAAACGGGTACGAAGCGCCTGCGGGCCGGCTGTCGAAGCAACCCGGCTCAAGAACCACCGTATGGGCGTCCTCACTGTCGTCACCGTCGCGGACACAGTCCCCGCAGTTGCGGCACTCAACTTCGTATGCGCCGCCATCGGATTCGGCCGGGCGGGGCACGCTCAGAATCGCGATGCCGCACAGGAGTGGTGGCATCAGGGTGGGGCAGTTCATCGGCGTCTGAATTCCTACCGACCGGGTCCGGTCACTGAGCACTGGCTAACTCACCTGAATGGTACCATTAGGGCACGGCTGGATGCCACTTTGATGCCATTCAGGCAGAGGTTTTTCATCTGATTGTGTTCTATTCATGTCACATTCCGATTATACTATCAGCAACGGCCGGGTTAAGCCCGAACAGACGGCCGCCACGGGAGAGGGTCACAATGGATTGCCG
>JBFWQJ010000241.1:0-4718 GCA_050249515.1 Dehalococcoidia bacterium
AGCGCTCCACCACGTTGTCGCCGTTGAGCGCGGACATGGGAATGAAGGTCACGTCGCGCACGTCCAGCTTGCTGGCGAACGCGGAGAACTCGTCGCGCACGGCCTCGAACGCCGCCTGCTCGTAGCCCACCAGGTCCATCTTGTTCACGCAGACGACCAGGTGCGGGATGCCGAGGAGCGCGGAGATGAACGCGTGCCGCCTCGACTGTTCGACCACACCCTGCCGCGCGTCGATCAGGATGAGCGCGAGGTGCGCGGTGGAGGCGCCGGTCACCATGTTGCGCGTGTACTGCACGTGCCCGGGCGTGTCCGCGATGATGAACTTGCGGCGCGGCGTGCTGAAGTAGCGGTAGGCCACGTCGATCGTGATGCCCTGCTCGCGCTCGGCACGCAGCCCGTCCGTGAGCAGCGCGAGGTTCACGTACTCCTCGCCCCGCTGCTCCGAGGTGCGCTCGATGGCGTCCCACTGGTCCTGCATGATCGACTTCGCGTCGTACAGCAGGCGGCCGATCAGGGTGCTCTTGCCGTCGTCCACGGAGCCGACGGTGGCGAAGCGCAGCAGTTCCACTAGAAGTACCCCTCGCGCTTGCGGTCTTCCATCGCGGCGTCGGAGGTCTTGTCATCCGCCCGGCTCGCCCCGCGCTCGGTGATCCGCGTCGCGGCGATCTCCGCGATCACCTCGTCAATGGTGCGCGCGCTGCTGGGGACGGCGGCGGTGCAGGTCATGTCGCCCACGGTACGGAAGCGCACGGTGCGCTCCTCGATGGTCTCGCCCGGGAGGTGCGGCAACAGGCCCACCTCCGCCATCAGCATCCCGTCACGCTCGAAGACGGGGCGCTCGTGCGCGAAGTAGATCGAGGGGATCTCGATCTGGTCGTCGGCGATGTACTGCCAGATGTCGAGCTCGGTCCAGTTGGAGATCGGGAAGACGCGGATGTGCTCGCCCATGCGGTGCCGGCCGTTGTAGAGGTTCCACAGCTCCGGTCGCTGGCTCTTCGGGTCCCACTGGCCGAACTCGTCGCGGAAGGAGTAGACGCGCTCCTTCGCGCGCGCCTTCTCCTCGTCGCGGCGCGCTCCGCCGAACACCGCGTCGAAGCGCCCGCGCGCGATCGTCTCCAGCAGCACCGGCGTCTGCAGCCGGTTCCGCGAGGCGCGCGGCCCCGTCTCCTCGACCAGCGTGCCCGCGTCGATCGCCTCCTCCACGGAGCCGACGATCAGTTTCACTCCCAGCTCCGCGACGCGCCGGTCGCGGTAGTCGATGACCTCCGGGAAGTTGTGCCCGGTGTCGATGTGCACCACGGGGAAGGGGATGCGCGCCGGCCAGAACGCCTTCTCGGCGAGCCGCAGCATGACGATCGAGTCCTTGCCGCCGGAGAACAGCAGCGCGGGGCGCTCAAACTCCGCCGCGACCTCGCGGATGATCTGGATCGACTCCGCCTCGAGCACCTCGAGGTGGGTGAGTTCGCGGGGGAGTGTGCTGGTCAAGACGCTGACTCCTCGGACGGATTCCCCTGCACGGCGCTTGTGAATCGCGGCACAGACGGCACAACGCAAAAGGAGCGGCGGGCCCGCGAGGGTGACCGCCGCTCGCTTCGAATCAACCTAGACGGCGCACTCGCCCTCGCCGCGCTCCAGCACGTACAGGCCCTCGCGCTCCCAGTCGACGAACTCCTGGATGTTGTCCGTGGAGAACTCGGGCGTGAGGGTGAGGTCCTGGACGGCCGCCTCGAAGGGCGCGACGCCGACGCGGTCGAAGAAGGCGTTGAACGCCTCGCCCTCCGTGCGGCCGGACTGGTACACGGCGATGAAGCGCTCCACGGCGTCCGGGACGCGCTTCGCCGGCAGGCGCAGCTTCGCCAGCGTGCCGGAGTGCGCCACGGCGCCCTCGTGCCGCTCGCCGCCGAGGAAGACGTTGTACGCGGGGATCTGCCGCGCGTCGTTCTTCATGGCCGCGCCGTGGAAGCCGATGTTGCCCAGGTGGTGCTGGCCGCACGAGTTCGGGCAGCCGCTGATGTTGATGAAGATCTGCTTCGTCAGCGGGTCCGTGATGTTCAGCGCGTCGATGCGCTCACCGATCGCGCGGTTGAGGCCCATGGACGAGGTGATGCCGAGCTTGCAGGAGTCCGTGCCGGGGCACGAGACGACATCGCGGATCGTGGCCACGCCCGACTCGCCGAGGTTCAGCGCCTGCAGCGCCTTCCACACGGCGTAGACGTTGGCGCCGGGGATCCAGCGCAGCACCAGGTTCTGCGCCTGCGTGGTGCGCGCACGGCCCGCGCCGTGCTCCGTGATGATCGAGGCGAGCCCGCGCCACTGCGCCGGGCGCAGGTCGCCCTGCCGCACCAGCACCTGCACCGCGTAGTACCCGTCCTGCTTCTGCGGACGCACGTTCTCGTCGATGAACCGGGCGAAGTCATCGCGCTCCGCGGCCGGAGCCACGGAGACGTCGAGCTTGCTCGGCGGCGGGGCGTCGGCCGCCTCGTCGTCCACGAAGAGCAGCGCGTCCAGGTCGATGGGCTGCTGCGCCCAGTCCTGCGCCAGGCGTTCGTCCACCATCTGGCGGAACGCCTCCTCGCCCACGCGGTGGACCAGGAACTTCAGGCGCGCCTTCAGGATGTTCACGCGGAGCTCGTCGGCGTCCTGGAAGATGCGGACCACGGCCTCCGAGTAGCGCAGGTAGTCGTCCACGGAGACGAACTCCGTGAGGACGACCGCGTCCTTCGGCATGGTGGAGAGGCCGCCGCCGACGACCATCTTGAAGCCGCGCACCTCCTTGCCGTCCACGACCTGGATGCGCGGGATGAAGCCGATGTCGTGGATCGGCGTCAGCGCGGCGTCCGCGTCGGAGCCGGAGAACGTGACCTTGAACTTGCGGGGCAGCAGTTGGCTCAGCGGGTTGCGCACCCAGTAGCGCACGAACGCGCCCGCGTAGGGCGTGATGTCGAAGAGCTCGTCGGCGCGGATGCCGGCCCACGGGTCGCCGGTGACGTTGCGCACCACGTTGCCGCACGCCTCGCGCGAGGAGAGGCCGTGATCGCCCAGGACGCGGAGGACGTTGTACATCTCGACCAGCGGGATGTGGTGGAACTGCACGCACTGGCGCGTCGTGATGTGCCCCTTGCCCAGGGGCGCGATCTCCGAGACGCGCGCGAAGCCCTCCATCTGCACCGGGCCGAGGCCGCCGAAGGGCACCTTCACCCGCGTCATCTGGCGCGCCGGCTGGCGCTGCCCGTAGACGCCCTGCTTCAGCCGGAAGCCGATGAACTGCCGTTCCGGCGTGTCACCCGCGAGGAACTTCGTCCCCTCGGTCTCGAAGTCGTCGAACTCCTTGAGGATGATCGGGATGACGGTGGGGGCGCTCTTGGGGGTGGCGGTGGTCATGGCGGAACTCTTCCTGTCGCGGCCTCGACGTATTGTCGACTTAATCAGTCGACAAAGGAGTGATTAGCGTACGCATCGAGGGGCACGGCGCGCAACCTACCCCGTCGGTAGGGAATCGCGGCGGGCGGGGTCGGGAGAGGCGCTCGGCCGCTAGTAGGAGGAGACGTCCATCTGCGGGAGCATCCCGGTGGCGGAGTAGACCGTCCGCTCCGCGATGTTCGTCGCGCGGTCCGCGATGCGCTCCAGGTTGTGGGCGACCCACAGCAGGTGGGTGCTCGGCTCGATCGTCGTGGGGTCGCCGATCATCACCTGGATCAGGTCCGCGTAGATCTGGTCGTACAGCTTGTCCACCTCGTCGTCGGCGGCGCCGACGCGGTACGCGGCGTCCACGTCCTGCTCGATGAACGCGTGGACGGCGTTCCGGAGCATCTCCTGGGCGCGCGCCGCCATGATCGGCATGTCGATCAGCGGCTTCACCAGCGGCTCGTCCTGCATCGTCACCACGATCCGGGCGATGCCCTCCGCGTGGTCACCCATGCGCTCCAGGTCCGACATGATCGAGGTCACGGAGACGATCACGCGCAGGTCGCGCGCCATGGGCGCCTGCTGCGCGAGCAGCGAGATGCACGCGTTCTGCAGGTGGAACCCGATCGCGTTGATGTCCTTGTCTTCGTCGATGATCGTCCGCGCCAGGGCGACGTCGCGGTCCATCAGCGCCTGCATCGCGCGCTCCACGGCGCGCTCCACCATCGACCCCATCTCGAGGACGCCGTCCTGCAGGGCGGCGATCTGGCGCTGGAACTGTTCGCGTGGCATGACCGGGACTACCTGTTCTCCGCCGCGACGGGGGTCATCGAGCAGGCGCTGCGGACGACCTCGCCTGGACGCCCACAGTGTACGCGCGCGGACTCAGACGGGCGCGTCGGCGCGCGGGAGCGTGAAACAGAGCGTGGCCCCGGGGGCGGTGTCCGCGACCCAGATCTCGCCATGCAGCCTCGACACGATGTGCCGCGCGATCGCCAGGCCGAGGCCGGTGCCCACGCCGCCGCTCCGCGCGCGGTCCGCCGTGTAGAACCGTTCGAACACGCGCTGGCGGTCGGCGGGGAGGATGCCCGGGCCCTGGTCGCGGACGCAGATGCGGACGGCGTTCCCGACCGGGCCCGCGACCACGGTGATCGTCCCCTCCGCGGGGGAGTACCGCAGCGCGTTGTCCAGCAGGTGGGTCAGCACCTCCAGCGCGCGCTCGCGGTCGGCCAGGACGTGTCCGCCGCCGCCGGGGACCTCCTCCTCCACCGCCAGCGTCACCTGCGCCCGGTCCGCGACCGGGCGGACGCGCG
>JBFWQJ010000242.1:0-4665 GCA_050249515.1 Dehalococcoidia bacterium
CCGACAACGAGCCGTACACGTCCGGCATCGACGCGCCGAGGACAAGGCGGCCGACGTCGTGCAGGAGCCCCGCGGAGAACGCGACGGGGCGCAGACGCGGGGTGGTGACGGAGGACTCGCAGATCACGGCGCAGGCGAGCGAGTGCGCCCAGAACGCGTCCTCGTCGATGCCGCAGTCGTCCAGGTTCTGAAACGCCTCGCCCACCACGGCGGCGGCGAGCACGCGCTTCGTCGCCTGCAGGCCGATGCGCACCAGCGCATCGCGCGTGTCCTCGATGCGCCGGCGCGAGGCCGAGGCGGCGGAGTTCGCGGCGCGTAGCAGCACCAGCGTGAGCCCCGGGTCGGAGCGGATCAGCCCGGCGAGGTCGTCCATGCGGACGTTCTCGTCCTGCATCATGGAGAGCGCGCCCGCCCGCGCGGCGGGCAGCAGGGGGCCGCTGGGCGCGGTGGCCCGCTTCACGTGGACGGAGCTCTCCGCCTGCGTCATGGTCCCCCTCGATGCGATCGCCCGCGCCGCGCGCGGCACGCCGGACGGGGCGCCCGCCGGCGCCCGCTCCTCCATCATCGGCATCCCGGCCGCCGCGCTTGACCGCCCACGCCGGGAGGGCGAGCCTGCGCGCATCGCAGCGAGGAGGCCCCGGATGCAGATCGAAGAGCGCTTCTCCGTCGCGGCGCCGCGGCAGCGCGTCTGGGACGTCTCCGTGGACATCGCGCGGTGGCCGGAGTGGAATCCCACCGTGGACCGCGTGGAGGTGCGCACGCCGGGGCCGATGCGCACCGGCTGGACGGCGCGGTTGAAGCAGCCCGGCAACGCGCCGGGCACCTGGACCGTCACGCGCGTCGAGGAGCCCGGGCTGTTCGAATGGGAGACGCGCACGCTGGGCATGGTCGTCACGGCGCGTCACGTCCTCGCGGACGCCGGCGACGCGACCGACGTGACGCTGTCGATCGATGTCACCGGGCCCGCCACCTTCCTCTTCGGCTGGATCGTGGCGCGCGTGTCGCGGAAGTTCCTCCCCATGGAGGCGGCCGGTCTCCGCGCGGAGTGCGAGCGCGCGTAACACGCGGCGGGTATCCTCGCCGGAGCCCACCCCGCACCGAACGATGGAGTCACCTGTGACGGTCCTGCTCGCCTCGCGCGCCTTCTTCACGCGCTATGACGCCGACCTGCAGCGCATCAGCGCGATCCCCGGCCCGCGCGGCCCGATCGAGCGCATCGAGATCCCCGAAGGGGAGGGCGAGCGCGTGTCGGACGAGGACATGGCGCGGATCACGGTGGGGTTCGCCTCCGGTGACATGGGCGGCCGGCCCGAGTCGCCGCTGCGCCGCCGCCTGCTGGGCGCCGCGCGCCGCGCGCCCAACTTCCAGTGGCTCCACGTCGCAAACGTGGGCACGGACGACCCGATCTACCCGGAACTGATCGCGAAGGGCGTCGTCGTCTCGAACTCGCCCGGTTCGAACGCGGAGCCGATCGCCGTGACGACGCTGGGCGTGATGATCGCGCTCGCGCGACGGCTCCCCGGCTACGCCGAGGCCCAGCGCGCGCACGAGTGGCGACAGGCGCTGCGCACGGAGGCCCCGGCCGACCTGCGTGGACAGACCGTGACCATCGTCGGCCTCGGCACGATCGGCGGGCTGCTCGCGCGCTTCCTGCGCCCGCTGGGGGTGCACCTGATCGGCGTGCGCCGCACTCCCGCCGGCGCCGAGGACGGCGTGGACGAATGGGTGCCGCCGGCACAGCTGGAGGAGGTGCTCCCGCGCACGCAGTGGCTCGTCCTCGCGACGCCGCTCACCTCGCACACGCGCGGGATGATCGATGCACGCGCACTGGCGCTGCTGCCTCGCGGGGCCCACGTGGTGAACGTGGGGCGCGGCGCCGTGATGGACGAGGGCGCGTTCGTCGAGGCGGTCCGCTCCGGGCACCTCGCGGGCGGCTACCTGGACGTGTTCGAGCAGGAGCCGCTGCCGGCGGACTCGCCGCTGTGGGACCTCCCGAACGTGATCCTCACCCCGCACGACTCGTCCGCCTCGCAGGGCAACGCACCGCGCGCGGACGCGATGTTCATGGAGGAGCTGGAGCGCTGGCAGCGCGGCGAGCAGCCGGTGCGCGTCGTCGCCGTGGAGTAGCCGCGCGGCCGGGCGCTAGTTCCAGCGCAGCTCGCGCGGGTAGTTGGCGAAGATGCGCAGCTCGCGCTTCGCCCCGCGCTGCCGGCGCAGCACGTCCGCCCACATGGTCTCCGGCTGCGCGGTGAAGATGTCCGAGGCGCGCGAGTCGACCACGAACCACGCCTCCTGCTGGATCTCGGCCTCCAGCTGCCCGCCGCCCCAGCCGGCGTAGCCGACGAAGAGGCGGGCCGCCTCGATCATCCCGTCGCCGCGGCGGAGTTGCTCGTTCGGGGCGTAGCGGAGATCGATCAGCCCGATCTCCGGCGTGACGCGCGTCCACCACCCGGCGTCCACGATGTCGCGGTCGCGCCCGAGGCCCATGACGATGTGCCGCTGCACCGGCCCGCCGGCGAAGAAGACCGCGGGCGCGGCGGCGCGGCTGTCCCAGTCCGGCAGGTGCAGCGCCACCGGCTCGCCCAGGGGGCGGTTGATCACCAGCCCGAACGCGCCGTCGCGGTTGTGCGAGCAGACGAAGACCACCGTCCGCGCGAAGGTGGGCTCTTCGAGCAGTGGCGTGGCGACCAGCAGCCGGCCGGCGAGCGACCCGAGCATCGAGGCGCGGCGACCCCGGCCGCGCTAGAAGACGATGACGCCGCGGCCGTTCTCGCCGCGGTCCAGCGCCTCGAAGCCCTCGTTGATCTCGTCCAGCTTGTAGCGGCGCTGCACCAGGTCGTCGCAGTTCAGCTCGCCGCGCAGGTACAGCTCCACGATCGTGCCGAACGTCTCGTACGGGCTCGCGCTGCCGTAGTAGGCGCCCATGATGCGCTTCTGCCGCCGCACGAGGTCCACGAGGTCGATCGGGGCGCGGTCGCCCAGCGGCGCGAGCCCGGCGACGACGGCGAGCCCGTTCTTGCCGAGCGCGTCCACCGCCTGCCGCGTGGTGTCGATGCTGCCGAAGGTGTCGAAGGCGAACTCCACCCCGCCGCCGGTCAGCTCGCGGATCTGCTCCACCGGGTCCCCGGCGGAGGCGTCCACGCGGTCCGTGGCGCCGAAGCGCGTCGCGAACTCCAGCTTCGACTCCGAGATGTCGACGGCGATGATGCGGGAGGCGTTCATGATCCGCGCGGCCTGCACAGCGTTCAGCCCCACGCCACCGACACCGAAGACGGCGACGGTCATGCCCGGCTTCACGCCGGGCGCGTTCACCACGGTGCCGTAGCCGGTGGGGACGGAGCAGCCCATCAGCGCGGCCACCTCCATCGGCACCTCGTCGGGGATCGGGTAGCAGGCCTGCGCGGGGGCGATCAGGCGGTCGGAGAAGACGCCGATCTTCGACATCTGGAAGACCTCCGCGCCGTTCGCGTCGCGGAGGCGCGTTGTGCCATCGAACTGGCGCGCGCCGCTGATCGCGTTCGTGTCGCAGAGCTGCGGGTGCCCGCTGCGGCACTGCCGGCAGTGCCCGCAGTTGGAGACGAAGGAGAGGATGCAGCGGTCGCCCGGCTTCACCGAGGTCACGCCCGGGCCGACGGCCTCCACCGTACCCGCGCCCTCGTGCCCCAGGACGCACGGCAACGGCACCACGGCGGTGCCGTGGATCACGTGCGCGTCGCTGGCGCAGACGCCGGCGGCGCCCATGCGTACGGCTACCTCGCCGGCGCGGGGCTCCTCCTGCGCCAGTTCCTCGATGACGAGCGGGCTGCGGGCAGAGCGGAGGACGGCGGCGTGCATGGTGGCCATGGGCGGCTCCTTCGAGGCGACGTGACACAGAGAGCGGCCGCCGGAGTCCCGGCGACCGCTGCGTATCGTAGCGCCCCGGCCGGCGCGGCGATCAGGCCTCCGCGAGGATCGCGTCGATCTGGCCCGTCGCCGCCGCAATGCCCTCCTCCATGCCCATCGCCAGGAGCTGGTCCATCGCCTCGCGCGAGGGGAAGGTGCTGCGGACGAGCATGCGCGTGCCCCCGCCGGCGCCCGGCTCGATGGTGACGGTGAACTGCGTGGTGGGCATCTCCGGGTTCGGGTTGCCTTCGGCGTCGCCGAAGCCGTCCTCCACGCGCAACTGGCGGGGGGCGTCCACCTCCAGCACGCGCCACCAGCCGTGGTACTGCTGATCCTCGGGGCCGGTCATGTAGTACCGCACGCGCCCGCCGGGGCGGAGGTCGTGCTCCACTACGGTCGCCGGGTAGCCCGGCGGGCCCCACCACCGCTCCAGCTTGCGCGGGTCGGACCAGAGTGCCCAGACACGCTCCGCCGGCGCGTCCCAGTCGCTCACCACCGTCATCGTCAGCGCCGCCGGGTCCTTCTGGATCTCCGTCAGGGGCATCGCTCTCTCCTCATTCCCGGTCCGCGAGCACGTCGCCGAACCGCTCCATGCGTCCACGCCACAGGGCGGCAAATTCGTCGAGCAGGCGGTCCACCTCGCGCACGGCGTCGATGTTCCCCCGGACGATCCGCTCCCGGCCGCGTGGCTCCTTGGTGACCAGCCCGGCCCGCTCCAGGACGACGACGTGCTTCTGCACCGCCGCGAAGCTCATCGGGTACCGGTGAGCGAGGTCGCTCACC
>JBFWQJ010000243.1:0-4643 GCA_050249515.1 Dehalococcoidia bacterium
GGCGAGCACGGAGTCGCCGAGGATGGCGCCCGCGACCAGCGGGACGCTGACGGCGGCGGCGCCCTTCAGCAGCCCGCGGCGGCCCACCCGCCGGGCGAGGATGCTGGCGAAGGACTGCTCGGTGCGGCCGGCGTCCTCGTTCGGCGCGTCGTGGTAGCAGGCGGAGGCGCACTTCCAGACGCACTTGTTCGGGATCGTGTCGTTCGACACGTCGATGCGCGCCTCGCCGTCCGCGGACGGGTCGAAGAAGTGCAGCGGCACCTGGTTGTGGCGGTCGGAGCCCTCGGTCATTCCGTGTATTCCCTTTCCCAACGAGATGACGAAATCATCGAGGCGCGCACTTAAGGCTCCGTTGTGGCGATGTTGTGATCGTGATCGGTCGCACACTCGCGTCACGTGCCGCCGCCGTATGCAACACGACCGCGCGTACACTCGGTGCCCTCACGGAGAGAGAGGGGTCAGCGATGCCTGCGGTCCACGTCCTGGTCGGCACGAAGAAGGGCGCCTGGGTCTACACCGCGGACGAGGCGCGCCGGGAATGGACGCTCTCCGCCCCGATGATGCCCGGCTGGACGATCAACCACCTCGTCGTCGACACGCGGCGCGAGACGCCCCGGCTGCTCGCCGGCGGGTCGCACTGGGCGTGGGGCCCCATGGTCGCGCGCAGCGACGACGGCGGCGTCACGTGGACCGAGCGCTCCCCCGGCCTCGCCTTCGAGGCCGACCGCGGCGTCTCCGTGGGCTCGGTCTGGCAGGTGCGCCCCGGGCGCGCCTCGGAGCCCGGCGTCGTGTACGCCGGCACGCAGCCGGCGGGCCTGTTCCGCAGCACGGACGGGGGCGAGACGTGGAGCCCCGTGGACGAGGTGAACCACCACCCCTACCGCGAGTTCTGGGGCGAGACCGGCGGGGGCGCCTCGACGCTCCACACCATCGAGCTGCATCCGACCGACCCGGACTGCATGTACATCTCGATCGCCACCGGCGGCACCTACGTGACGCACGACAACGGCAAGACGTGGGAGATCTGCTCGCACCGCGCGATCGCCACGAACCCGATGCAGGCGGACATGTGGAAGGAGTTCGCGGAACGCTACCCGCAGTTCGCGAACATGGAGTTCCCCGTCCCGCCGGGCGTCGACCCGCAGGCCGTGAACGAGATGCACAAGATGCGCCTGGACCCCGCGAACCCGGACCGGCTGTGGGCGCAGACGCACGTCGGCGTCTTCACCTCGCCGGACGCGGCGCAGTCGTGGCAGGACGTGACCGTCGGTCTGCCTTCGTTCCACGGCTTCCCGATCGCCGTGCAGCGCAACGGGCAGGGCGCCGCGTTCGTCGTCCCGCTGGCGTTCGAGGCGGACAACTTCCGCGTGCAGCCCGGCCAGTTCACCGTCTACCGCACGCGCGACTTCGGCACGTCGTGGGAGCCGCTGACCAACGGACTCCCCGGCCCCCACGACTACCAGAGCGTCTACCGCGAGGCGATGGACACCGACGGCCAGCCGTCCGAGGGCGTCTACGTGGGGACGACCAACGGCGAGGTGTGGGCCTCGTTCGATGCGGGCGACCACTGGCAGCGCCTGCCCGGCACGCTGCCGCCGATCCTGAGCGTGGTGACGGCCGTCTACTAGCGCTGCGGCGAGGTAGGGGCGACGTTGCTCGATGGCGTGGGCGTGGGCGTCGGTCCCGCGAGCATAAGCCCCCCGGGCGGCGGCGAGAACAGCCCCGGGACGAAGATGAACGTGTGGCCGGTGGCCTTGCCGTCCAGCCAGAGCGCGATGACCTCGCCGCGTGCCACATCCTTCGCGAGGATGTTCATGGACCAGTTCCCGTCACGGTCGGCCGTCGTCCGTCCGACCATGACGGAGCCGTGCATCGCCTCAACGGTCTGGCCCGGTCGCAGCCCCTCCCCCCACGCCTTGTAGGGCAGCCCGCCCTCAGGGGTCGGCACCCGCGTGGGGATCTTCGGGAGCGGTTGAGAGACCGGTGTGGTCAGCGTCGTCCATCCCGCGATCTGGTCGCGGTTGAGGTGCGGCGACAGGTACGTCGGCGACGATCCGAGTCCGCGCAGCGCACCCTGCGGATCGAGGGCGACTGACCCGCGTGCCGGCGACCACCAGTCGTCCACGTCGAAGAACGCCAGCCCGGCACCGCTGCCGCGAGGCGGCGGTGGAGTGCCCGACCAGGCCTTGATGACCACGGGGCGCAGTCTCACTTCCCAGTCCGCCTCACCAAACGCGACGACGAACGTTTCCTCACCGGGACGAAACGCGGAGGTCGCCAGGGGGACTGGCTCTCCCATCGGGTCCTTGAGGTACAACATGGCGAGGTCGGACGCCTCGTCGTACGCGACCACGGACGCGCGCGTCGACAGCATGGCGCCGCTTCGTGGGTCCCGAGCCACCTGCCACGCGTCGCCCAGTTGGACCATGCTCCAGCGGACCAGGACGTGCCGCGCATCGCCGACGAGCACCGCCGGGAAGGCGACGCCCTGCGCACCGCCGAGGAACGGGAAGACGATCACCACGCCCGCCTCCGCCACCTCGTCCCGGCCCCGCGCCGATGGCGCCACGATCGGCGTCGTGGTCGCACTGGCGACGGGCGTCGGGCTTGCGGCGGCGCCGCGCGGCGCGGCAGCGAGACGCCCGGAGCGCTCGAACGCGATACCGGCAGCGAGTGCCAGCGCGACCAGCGCCGCCTCGCCGACCACGAGACCGCCAATGCGCAGCCAGCGGCGGCGCCGGCGCGGCGAGGCAGACGCCGATGGTGGAGGAGCCCCCGGTGTCGGGTCCGGCAACGCGCCACTGCTGTCGCTATCCAGGTGCGCCCTCGCCTCTGCGCCGCGTACCGATCACCGGCGCGACCGCATCGTACGCCTTCGGCGCTCGGGCTACCGCGCCACCCAGATCAGCCGCACCGCGACGAGAATCAGCGCGCCGCCGAGGGCGCGCAGGATGGCGTCGCCGCGCACGCGGTGGGCGAAGGCGCCCGCGACCTGCGCCCCGACGATGGCGCCGGCCGCGATCGTCGCGGCGCGGAACAGGTTCTCGTCCCAGGTCAGCGTGCCGCGCAGCAGGTGCACCGCCACCACCTCGAACGCCATGATCGAGAGCACGAACTGGCTCGTCGCGGTGGCGATGTACACGGGGAAGCGCAGCACCATCACCATCGCCGGCACGTGGACCACGCCGCCGCCGATCCCGAGCAGGCTGGAGACGAAGCCGACCGCGACGCTGATCGCGACGCCCTGCCACACCCGGTAGCCGTACACGAACGACAGCCCCTGCCGGTCCGTCAGGCGGCGGCGCATCACGCCTCGGCCGGTCAGCGGCTCGCGGATCTCCACGTGGCTGGGGCGCGGCGCGAGCAGCCACGCCCCGATGCCGAAGAGCGCGACCGCGAAGATGAGGTTGAACGTCGCGCGCGGCACGTAGGTCACCGCGATCGCGCCGACCACCGCGCTCGGCAATGTAGACGCCGCGAAGATCAGCCCCGTCTTCACATCGATCCGCCGCTGCCGCCAGTAGGCGATCGCGCCCGACCATGCCGTGGCGAGGACGACGAAGAGCGAGGTGGCAGTGACGGTGCCGGGCGACATGGTGGGGTACGCGAACAGCAGGATCGGCACCAGCAGGAAGCCGCCACCGGAACCCACCAGGGTGCCGAAGGCCCCCAGCCCGGCGCCGAGCAGCGCGAGCAGCCCGAACTCGATCACGCAGCGCCCCTGACGTGAACTCCGGTCGACCGGTCGTCCCCCGTCGCTACCGTACGCCGCTCGCGCGGCGGGCGCGACACGCTACGCTAGCAGCACACCCGCACCGAGCCGCCGAGGGACACCGATGACCGAGTTCGCCACGCGCCGCCGACGCCTGATGAGCCAGATGGGACGCGGCAGCGCCGCGGTCTTCGTCTCGGCCCGGGAGACCACGCGCAACGGCGACGTCGACCACCCCTTCCGGCAGGACTCGACGTTCTACTACCTCACCGGCTTCGAGGAGCCGAACGCGGTGGCCGTGCTGCGGCCCGGCCACGACGAGCCGTTCGTGATGTTCGCGCGCCCGCATGACCCGGAGCAGGCGATCTGGGTCGGCCCCCGCGCCGGCGTGGAGGGCGCCCGCGAGCGGTACGAGGCGGACGCCGCGTACCCCATCGAGGAGCTCGAGGAGCGGCTGCCCGGGCTGCTTTCCACGGCGACCACGCTCTACTTCCCGTTCGGTGCGGAGGAGCATTCCCCCGTGGAGGCGCTGCTCTCCCGCTACGTCGCCCGGCGGCGCGCCGCGGCGCAGCGCGGCATGGCCCCGCTGGACGCGGTCCGCGACCCGCTGCCGCTGGTGGACCAGATGCGGGTGATCAAGAGCCGCGCCGAGGTCGCAGCGCTCCAGCGCGCCATCGACGCGACCGGGCGGGGCCTCGATGCCGCCATGCGCGCGACGCGCCCCGGCATGCACGAGTACGAGGTGCAGGCGATCCTGGAGGCCGAGTACCGCCGCGCCGGGTCGCCTCGCGACGGCTTCCCGACGATCGCCGCGGCGGGCGAGCACTCCTGCACGCTGCACTACACCGCCAACCGCGCGCGCATCGAGGACGGCGACCTGCTGCTCCTCGACACCGGCGCGGAGGTCGACTACTACGGCGCGGACGTGACG
>JBFWQJ010000244.1:0-4596 GCA_050249515.1 Dehalococcoidia bacterium
CGCGGCGCGTCATCGGCCCGCCTCCGGTGCGTCGCCGGGGACGAGCAGCGCGATCAGCTCCTCGCGCGCGGCGGGCGCCGCCTCGCGCATCGCGACGAGCACGCCGAGGAGCAGGCGCAGCGCGACGAGCTCGTACTGCTCGTCGCGGATCGCGAGGCTGAGCGGGATGGCGGTGCTCATCGACGCACCCCGATCGCCAGGAGCGCGTTCGTCGCCAGCGTCGCGATCAGCAGCGGCGCCCGTCCCACCGCCTCGGCGGCGGTGCCCGCGACGCCGCCGAGGTGCGCCGCGCTGTCCAGCGCCACGCCGGCGAAGATGCCGGTCAGCACGGCTGCGGACAGGCGGCGCGCGCCGGCGGAGCGGGCGGCCCGCCGCCCGAAGTACAGCGCGTTCGCGCCGCCGCTGGCCGCCATCGCCGCCGACTGCGCCTCGCCCAGGCCGTTCCAGATTCCGAGCACCGAGCGCCCCCTCTCCGCCGCCCGGTACGGGCGGATACGGAGAGTAGAACATGCGTTCTTACCTGCCAACCGAGGAACGGCGCAGTCAGCCGAGGCTCAGCCGGGGTGGGTCGGTTCCGGACGGCTGTGCGGGGGGAGGACGGTCTACTGCGGGCGGACGTGCCCCAGTCGCCGGAGCAGTGCGTTGCGCGTCACCGTCGCCATCGGGTGGACCGACCAGCGCCGCTCCACCGCCTCCTCCAGCCGGAGGTCGAGGTAGCGCAGCGCGGCCGCCTCCAGCGAGGTCTCCGCGAGCGTGCGGACCTCCGCGAGTGCGGGCCAGCGTTCCACCTTGTGTGGGTCCACCTTGTCGGCGATGAACATCGCCCACGCCTCCGGGCTGTAGTCCGGGTGTCCGGGCGTGTGCCAGCGGATGGCGAAGAGCACCTCCGCGTCCGTGACCTCGAAGCGCTCTGCCAGCTCCAGCGCGCCGATCGGCCCGTGGAGGATCACCGGCTCGTCGCGCTCCACCGGGTCGATCGCGATCCCGCGTGCCTCGGCCCGACGCAGGAGCTCCGCCGCCGGCACGGCGCGCACCAGGTCGTGCCCCTGCGCCATCAGCCGCGTCCGCGCGACGTCCAGCCCGTGCGCGCGCGCCAGCTCGTCCGCGATCGCGACGACACGGTCGATGTGCGCGAGCATGCCCGGCGGTAGCTCCGATGCCATGCGCGCGCGCAACTCGAGGTCCGGCGCGGGATCGGCGGGGCGGTCGTGCGGCGTGTTCATCTGCTCATCCGAGTATGCGCCTGCTATCCACCGTTGTCAGGGTGAACGCCGATGGTGGCGGGCCGCCAGCTGCCCAACAGTGGGTACATCGAAACACACCGCACGGAGGCGGCGATGCAGCCCGGCACCCATCCCCCGCGCCCCCACGGACGCGCCTCGATCCTCGCGCGGCCGCGCGTCATCGCGATCCCCGCGGTCTCCGTCGCCGCCGTCGGCCTGGGCCTGCTGCTCCGCCCCGTCCCGTTCGATGCGTTCCGCACCGTCCTCCTCACCGCCGCGATCGGCGCGCCGCTCCTCCTGGCGATCGTCTCCTCGCTCCGCTCGCGCAGCCTCGCCGACGAGGTGGAGCGCCTGCACGCCGAGCACGACGAGGCGGAGCACGGCGTCGCGCAGGAGATCGCCAGCATCGCCCACGACCTGAAGGGCCCGCTCACCACCGTCTCCTCCTACCTCGACCTGATCGCGCAGGGCGCGCTCGGCCCGGTGAGCGAGGACGCCCGGCAGGCGGCGGAGCGCGCCAGCGAAGCATCCGCGCGCGCGCGCACGCTGGTGGAGTCCGCACTGCTCCAGCATGTGGAGGCCACCGCCGCGCGTCCCCTCGACATCCAGACGGTGGACCTGCGCTCGCTCATCCGCGACGTGACGGAGGCGCTGCGCGCCGAGATCAGCGCGAGCCACGCGGAGGTGACGGTGGAGCCGCTGCCGCCGGTGCGCGGCAACGCGGCGCTGCTCTTCCGTGTCTTCGAGAACCTGGTCCAGAACGCCGTGAAGTACGCTCGCCCCGGCGAGCCGCCCGTCGTGATGATCAGCGGCGTCACCCGCGAGGGCCACGCCGAGATCGTCGTGCGTGACCACGGTATCGGCATCCCGTCCGAGGAGTGCGAGCGCGTGTTCGAGGCGACGGCGCGCGCGGTGAACGGCGCGTCCGCCGCGCACGGCCACGGGCTCGGCCTCGCCACCGTGCGCCGCCTGCTGCGCGAGCAGGGCGGCGACGCCTGGGTCGACCCCGCGCACCTCGAGGGTGCGGCGATCCGCCTGACGCTCCCGCTCGCCGGCTAGTCATCAACGCCCCCGGACGAACAGAGGGGACGCTTGCGCGTCCCCTCGTGCTCGTTGCCCTGCCCGGCGTGCCGGGTCGCGCGCGCCTCGGCCGGCGCTAGACGGACATGCGGCGGAGCCGCGCCACGCGCTCCGCGGTCGGCGGGTGGGTGGCGAAGAGGTTGCTGCCGCGCAGCCCCGCGAACGGGTTGACGATGTACATGTGCGCCGTGGACTGCGGGACGTCCATGGTCACGCGGCGCGAGCCCATCTCCAGCTTCTGCAGCGCGGAGGCCAGCGCCTCCGGGTCACGCACGAACTGCGCGCCGTCGTGGTCGGCCTCGAACTCCCGCGCGCGGCTGACGGCGAGCTGGATCAGCGTCGCCGCGATCGGGGCGACGATGATCGCCAGCAGGCTCGCCGCGCCGTTGCGCCGGTCGCCGCCGAACCACATCCCCATCCATGCCAGCATCGAGATCGCCGAGGCGATGGTCGCGACGACGGAGGACGTCAGGATGTCGCGGTTCTTCACGTGCGCCATCTCGTGACCCAGCACACCGCGCAGCTCGCGGTCGGTGAGCAACTGGCGGATGCCGGTCGTCACGGCGACGGCCGCGTGCTTCGGGTCACGGCCGGTGGCGAAGGCGTTGGGCTGCGCCTCGTCCATGATGTAGACGCGCGGCATCGGCATGCCGATGTTCTGCGCGATCTCCTCGATCATGCCGAAGAGCGCGGGGTCCTGCTCGCGCTTGATCTCCTTCGCGTGCGCCGTGCGCAGCACGATGTCCGCGGAGAACCAGTACGAGCCGAAGTTCATCACCGCGGCGAACACCAGCGCGGTGATCGCGCCGTTCGCCCCGCCCAGTGACCCACCGATCGCAATGAGCAGGCCGCTCATCGCGGCCAACAGGACCACGGTCTTGATGTTGTTCATGTCTTCCTGCCCCTACCGCGCGGCTGGCGCGCGGACCGTGATCCCATCGTACCGATCGGCCGACGGAACGTGTGATCGGACTGCTAACCCACCCGGGGTATCGGCGGGCCGGCGCGGCGACGCGTCGGGGCTGCTAGAGGCCGATGCGCTGCGCCACCAGCTCGCGGTGGAAGTCCGCGTCGCCGAAGGCCAGCTCGCCGCGCTTCTGGCGACGGAAGAAGAGCTGGATCTTGTAGTCGCGCGTGTAGCCGATGCCGCCGTGGATCTGCTGGCCGTGGGCCACCACGCGACGGGAGGCCTCGGACGTCCACGCCTTCGCCATGTGCACGGCCATCGCCGTGTCCTCGGCCGGCTGGCCGGAGGCGATCGCCCACGCGGCCTTGTAGGTGATGAAGCGGCAGCCGTCCACGTCCGTCACCATGTCCGCGCACTTGTGCTGGATCGCCTGGAACGAGCCGATCGGGCGGCCGAACTGCACGCGCTCCTTGGCGTAGTCCACCGTGATCTCGAAGTCCATCTGCGCCAGGCCCACGAGGTACGCGCACTCCGCCACCGTGTAGCGCTGGATCACCTGCTGCAGGATCGGCCAGCCGCCGCCGTCCGGCCCCAGGAGCTCGCCCTTCGCGCCGTCCAGCACCACCTCGCACTGCTTGTCGCGCGCGATCGTCGTCAGCGGCGTGACGTGCACACCCGCCTGGCGCATCGGCACGATGGCCAGCGTGACGCCCGCCGCGGAGCGCCCGGCGGCGACCATGTAATCCGCCACCTGCGCGTCCGCGATGAAGAGCTTGGTGCCGGTGAGCGTGACCTCCGTGCCGGACACCTCGGCGCGCGTCTCGATACCGGACTCGTCGAAGCGGGCGGAGGGCTCCGTCAGGCCGAGCGTGAAGATCGACTCACCGCTCGCGATCTTCGGGAGGTACTGCTGCTGCTGCGCGTCGCTGCCGGCGAGCAGGATCGGGATCGCGCCGCCCAGCACCGTGGGCATGAACGGCCCCGGCACCAGCGCGCGGCCCATCTCCTCCAGCAGGATCGCCAGGTCCATGAAGTCGAAGCCGGCGCCGCCGTACGCCTCCGGGATGAGCAGCCCCTGCCACCCCTGCTCCGCCATCTGCTGCCACAGCGCCGGCGAGTAGCCGCGCTCGTCCTCTTCCATGTCGCGGACCAGCGACTCCGGGCACTCGTTCTCCAGGAACTCGCGCGCGGCGTTCTTCAGCAGCTCCTGCGTCTCGGTCAGTCCCAGGTCCACGGTGTCGAATCCTCTCGGTGAGCGGCGGGTACGGTTGAGGCGCGCGCTAGCCGCGCGGCAGCCCCAGCCCGCGCGTGGCGATGACGTTGCGCTGGATCTCGTTGGAGCCGGAGAAGATCGTGTGCGGCACGGAGACCACGTAGTCCTGCACA
>JBFWQJ010000245.1:0-4591 GCA_050249515.1 Dehalococcoidia bacterium
TGGGTCATGAACGAACCGGCGAGGGTGAACAGCCCGATCGCGGCGGCGATCAGCGCGTTCAGCCGTCCCTGCCAGCGCGTGAACTCCCCGTCGCGCTTCGCCGCCTTCAGCGAGTCGAACAGCATTGCGCTGTCCGCGCCGGAGAAGAGCGCGTCGCTCAGCGCGAACATCGCGTAGGAGACGAGCAGTACGAGGATGCCGGGGGCGAGCCCGAACGCGAAGAACGCGAGCACGCCGATCGCGCTGCCGGCGATCATCGTGGCGCGCCGACCGTAGTGGTCGGCGAACATGCCCGTCGGCACCTCGCTGATCACCATGAAGCCGCTGTAGACGGCCTGGAAGAGGAACACCTCGCCCAGCGTTAGGCCGCGGTCGTCGGTGAGGTAGATGACCCAGACGCCCTCGCCCAGCCAGACCCAGCGCAGCACCCACCACCACGGGAGGAGGCGCAGCGTCTGGTCCATGCCGTGATCGGGCGGCTCGGCGTCCTGCATGCGGAGCAGGGTACCCCGCGCGTGTTGCGCCGAGGTTGGCCGCGTCCTGCGCTAGGGGAAGAGGTCGAGCGGCATCTCGCGCACGATCTCGCTCGCAGCGCCCTCGCCGCGGTCGTAGTCGTAGCCGCGCACGATCGCCACGGGGATCGCGTCGAGCTTGCCCATCACCATCTCCGCGGCGGCGGCCACTTCGTCCGCGACGCAGATCAGCGTGACGCGCAGGACGTGGCCGTCCAGGTCCGTCTGTCCGACGTAGTCGCGCATGGGGCGCATCCCCGCGACACCGATGGCGATGTTCGTCTGGCCGAGGCGCCAGGGACGCCCGAAGGTGTCCGTCATCACCACGGCCACCTCCACCCCCGCCAGGCGGCGGATGTCGTCGCGCAGCCGGCGGCAGGAGGCGTCCGGATCCACGGGCAGCAGGCATACGAGGTCCGCGCCGCCGACGTTGGAGGCGTCCACGCCGGCGTTCGCCATCTTGAAGCCGTGGCGCGTCTCCGTGATCAGCACGCCGCCGACCTGCCGGATGATCCGCTTCGACTCGCGCAGGACCGCCTCGACGACGCGCGGGTCCTTCTCCGTGCGCTCCGCGAAGTCGAGCGCGAAGGCACTGGGCGTGAAGTCGTCCAGGGGGTACACGCGCCCCTCCTGCTTCGACACCACGCGCTGCGTCACGGCGACGATGTCGCCGTCCTGCAGCGGCGTCCCCTGCGCCGCGGAGGCGTCCACGATCTGCCGCGCGAGGTCGTCGTCACGCTGCACCATCGGCATGTGGGTGACGCCGATCACGCGGAACTCGGGCGGCATGGGGGCTCCTCGGCCTGCGGGGTGTGCGGCGGGCTAGTGCGCGTCCAGGCCGGCGACGCGCACGCCGCCGTGGATCTTGTAGCGCCCGTTGATGCCGACGAGCAGGATGGTAATGCCCTCCACGAAGCGGGAGAAGCGCACCGGGCCGGCGTCCACGCCGCGCACGCCGGCGATCTGGCCGGCCAGCGCCATCACCGTCTGCTTCGCCTCCGCGTCCGCGCCCGTGACCAGCACGTCCGCGTCCACGCTCGCCTCCGGCTCCAGCAGCACTTCCGCGCTCAGGTTGTGGAACGCGCCCACCACCTTCGCGCCGGAGTCCTTCAGGATCTCCGCCGCCTCCTCTGTCGCGGAGCCCGCCGGCACGTCCACCGGCCGCGGGCCGCGGTCGAACACCATGGGCACGACCGCGTCCACCACGATCTTCCCGGCGAGGTGCTCGCGCAGCCCCTCCAGCGTCGCGCGGTGCGCCGAGTAGGGCACGACCACGATCACGATGTCGGCCTGCCGCGCCGCCTCGTCATTTCCGGCGC
The DNA here is from genome assembly GCA_050249515.1 of Dehalococcoidia bacterium. Taxonomy (GTDB): domain Bacteria; phylum Chloroflexota; class Dehalococcoidia; order UBA2979; family UBA2979; genus SHYQ01. The sequence continues at coordinate 1,832 of JBFWQJ010000245.1, forward strand.
CCTCGACGTTCGTCCGGCCGAGGGCGGCCGCCAGCTCGCTCCCGGCGGCGACGCCGCGCTCCGCGTCCCGGCTGCCGAGGATCACCCGGTGCCCGGCGAGCGCGAAGCGGGTGGCAAGGCCGCGGCCCTCCGGCCCCGTCCCGCCGATCAGTGCGATCACGTGTGAGCCTGTGGTCTCGGCCATGTATCCTCCATGGGCGTACTCGCGCGCCCCCGGTAATCCAGGGAGCGAGGACTGGAACTGGTCGTGTCGCCGCCGCGGTCCGCCGCGCCGGGGGCCGCTATGGTCGCAGCCCGCGCCCTCCACTGGAAAGCCCTGCCCGTGGCCGCCACCCTGCACGTCCCGCCGCCGCCCGTCCAGACCGCCGCGATCGAGGTGCGCGACCTCTCGCATCGCTACGCCTCGGCGGCGGGCGAGGTGGTGGCGCTGGAGCACGCGACCCTGCGCGTGGGCGCGGGCGAGTTCGTCTCCATCGTCGGGCCCTCCGGCTGCGGCAAAACCACGCTCCTCCGCGCCGTGGCCGGCCTGCTCCAGGCGACCGGCGGCGAGGTGCGCGTGCTCGGCGGGACGCCCGCGGAAGCGCAGCGGACGCACGCGCTCGGACTCGTCACGCAGGACCCGGGGCTGCTGCCGTGGCGCAGCGTGGAGGCGAACGTCCGTCTCCCGCTGGAGATCACCGGCACCCGGGCGGACGTCCCCGCGCTGCTGGAGCGCGTGGGCATCGCCCGGTTCGCCCGCTACCGGCCGGGGCAGCTCTCCGGCGGCATGCGGCAGCGCGTCGCGCTCGCGCGGGCGCTCGCGCACGGGCCGCGGCTGCTGCTCATGGACGAGCCCTTCGGTGCGCTGGACGAGCTCTCGCGCGAGGAACTGCGCCTCGAGCTGCTGGAGCTGTGGGAGCGCGAGCGGATCGCCGTGCTCTTCGTGACCCACGCGATCCACGAGGCGGTGCTGCTGTCCGACCGCGTGGTGGTGATGAGCGGCTCGCCCGGGCGCATTGTCGCGGACATCGCCGTGGACCTGCCGCGCCCGCGCACGGACGCGCTTACCTCGTCGCCGCGCTTCGTCGAACTGGCCGCCGAGGTGCGTGAGGCGCTGCGCTCCGGCGCCGCGCCGCGGGGCGCCCGCTGATGGCGCGCGCGACGAGCGAGCCCCGCGAGCGCATCTCGCGGCGGGAGGCGAGTGACCTCCCCGGCCTGCGCGCGCGCACCGAGTCCGCGACCCCGCGCGACTCGCTGGTCGTCATGCTGCTCCCCGCGATCGTGTTCGCGCTGATCCTCGTCGGCTGGGAGGCGTGGGTGCGCATCGCCGCGGTGAAGCGGTACCTGCTTCCGCCGCCCACGGAGATCGCCCGCGCGCTCGCGGAGGAGCCGATGCGCTACATCGGCGCGGCGTCGGTCTCGCTGGGCGCGGCGATGGGCGGCCTGCTGATCGCCACGCTCGGCGCGTTCCTCCTCGGTGTCGTCATGGCGCACTCGCGGGCGCTGGAGCGGGCGCTGTACCCGCCGGCGCTGCTGCTGAAGGTCATGCCGATCGTCGCGGTGTACCCGCTGTTCCTGATCTGGTTCGGCTTCGGCATCTGGCCGCGCGTCCTCATCGCCGCGCTGATCACGTTCTTCCCCGTGCTGGTGAACACCGTGATCGGCCTGCGCAGCGTGGACCCGCAGGCGCACGACTTCCTCCGCGCGCTCAACGCCTCGAGGTCGCAGATCTTCTGGCGGCTGCGCCTGCCCTCGTCGCTGCCGTACCTGTTCGCGGCGCTGCGCATCAGCGTGCCGCTGAGCTTGATCGGCGCGGTGGTCGCGGAGTTCCTGTCGGGGTCGGCGGGGATGGGGCAGTTGATCCTCGTCGCCAACGGGGACTTCGACACGCCGGCGCTCTTCGGCGCGGTGATCGTGCTCGCGGCGATGGGGGTTTCGCTCACCGTCGGAATTTCGTACCTTGAGCGCCGCGTGCTGGACTGGCACGACTCATACCGGGGTGTGTAGTGCCCGCGCGCACCGCGCGGATGCAGGCCCCGATCAGCGAAGTCGCGTGTAGCGCCCGTACTCGAATGTGCGGATGCACGCACCGGAACTGACCGGGGTGCGTTCCATGTCTCTGCACGTCCTCCTCGGGCGGGTCTCCCGCCCCATCGTCGTTGCCTGCGCGCTCGCGCTCGCTGTCCTCGCCGCCGCCGCCTGCTCCGCGGACACCGCGCCGTCGGCCGCGACACCGGGCGCCTCGACGCCCGTCGCCGCCACCGCGTCGCCGACCGCGACGCCGAGGCCGGTGGAGAAGGTGAGCTTCATGGCGGGCTTCGCGCCGCAGGCGAACCTGCCGTTCGTCGCCGTGTACGTCGCCGCCGAGCGCGGCTTCTTCGCGGACGAGCAGTTGGAGGTGGAGATCCGCCACTCCTCCGGCGCGGACGAGCACCTGAAGCTGCTGCTGAACAAGAACATCGACTTCATCACCGCCAGCGCGTCGCAGGCGCTCCGGCGCAGCAACGAGGGCCTGCCGACGACCGCGATCGCGCTCTTCGGGCAGCGCGGCGACCAGGGCTACGTGGTGCGCGCCGACTCCGGCATCAAGGGCCCGGCTGACTTCAAGGGCCGCACCGTCGGCTTCAAGGCCGGCATCGTCCCCGCCGAGCTCGAGGGGATGCTGAAGAGCGTCGGCCTGACGAGGAACGACGTGAAGCTCGTGAGCGTCGGCTTCGACCCGCGCGAGTTCATCGAGAAGAAGGTGGACGTCTACCCGGTGTTCCTGAGCAACGAGCCGGA
>JBFWQJ010000246.1:0-4585 GCA_050249515.1 Dehalococcoidia bacterium
CCAGCTCGCGGGCCGTCGCCTTCAGCACCGCCGATCGCGGATCCTCCGTGCGGTAGACGCGATGGCCGAACCCCATGATTCGTCGCCCGGCGGCCAGTCGCTCCTCGACCCAGGGACGGGCGCGTTCCGGCCTCCCGATCGCTTCCAGCATCTCGACGACGCGTGCGGGCGCACCGCCGTGGAGGGGACCGGAGAGCGCCGCGAGGCCCGCCACTGCCGCGCCGGGGAGGTCCGCGCCGGTCGAGGCGACCACGCGCGCCGTGAACGTCGATGCGTTGAACCCGTGGTCGATCGTCAGGAGCAGATAGCGCTCGAGCGCCTGGACGGCCCGGGGCGCGGGCGTCGTGCCGGTCATCATGCGCAGGTAGTCGGCCGCCAGCCCCAGGGAAGCATCGGGTGGCACGGGCGCCTCGCCCGCACCGACCCGCCAGGCCGCAGCGACGAGCACCGGCGTGAGTGCCACGAGCTCGAGGGCCTGTCGGGCGCGTGCCGGCGGAGCCAGGTCGAGCCAGGGCCGCGCGTCCTGCCCGGCAATCGAGAGCAGGGAGCGCAGGACGGCCATGGGCGCGCCGGTGGCGGCGATGGCCGGAAGGGCGGCCGCTGCAGCGGGCGGCAGTCGCCGGAGGGCGGCGGTCTCGGCGGTGAACGCGCGGAGCTGGCCGGCATCGGGCAGGCGCCCGGCGTGCAACAGGTGCCAGACCGCTTCGAACGGCTGCGTCGTTGCCAGCGCGGGCGCGGCGTGGCCGCGGTAGTGGAAGACCCCTTCCTCCCCACGGACGTCGCCGACCGCGGTCTCGGCGGCGACGACCCCTTCGAGGGCGGGCGGAACGTCGATGAGGCGTGCCATGCCGCGATCATCGCGCTGTTGATTGACATGATCAATCTTGATCAATAATCAACCGTGGACAGCCTGCTCTCCACCGCCGACGCCGCCGCCCGCCTCGGCGTGAAGCGCGAGACGCTGTATGCCTACGTCAGCCGCGGCCTGCTGACCGCCCATCCCCTGCCCGGCCGGCGTGGCAGCTGGTTCGATCCCGTGGAGCTGGACGCGCTCGCCCAGCGCGCGCGCGAGCCGGGCGAGCGGCGCCCGGACTTCCGCATCACGTCGGCCATCACGCTCGTCGAGCGGGGCCGGTACTGGTACCGCGGCGTCGCGCCGGACGCGCTGGCGAACGCCCTGTCCTTCGAAGGCGCGGCCGAGTGGCTCTGGAGCGGGACCCGGCCCGAAGGGCCGGTGGCCTGGCCGGTGGATGCCCGCGGCGCGGAGCGCGCACGCGCGGCGCTGGCGCTCGTGCCGCCGCACGCGGCGCCGACCGATCGCGTGCGCATCGCCATGAGCGTGATCGGCGCCATGGATCCGCTCAGGACCGACCTCCGTCCGGCGGGCGCAGCGGCGACCGCCCGCCGCCTGGTCGCGACCACCGTCGCGGCGCTGGCCCGCCGCGACTGCGGGCCGATCGCCGCCCAGGTCGCGTCGATGCTCACCCGCCGACGCCTCCCGGCGCCGGCCATCGACGCGCTCGACCGGACGCTCGTGGTGATGGCCGATCACGAGCTCGCCGCCTCCACGCTGGCGGTGCGCGTCGCGGCCGCGTTCCGCGCGGATCCCTATGCGGCCGTCGGCGCGGGGCTCGGTGCGCTCTCCGGCACCCTGCACGGCGCCGCGAGCCGCCGGATTGAGACGCTGCTGGTGGAAATCGGACGCGGGCTGACGCCCGTCGAGGCGGCCGCGCGGCTGCTCGAAGGCGATCGGGGCATTCCGGGGTTCGGCCATCCGCTGTACCCGGACGGCGATCCGAGAGTGGGCCTGCTGCTGCCGCTCGCGCGTCGGCTGGGCTCGACGGAGGCGGCAGAGGCGCTGCTCGCGATCGCGGCGCGGCAGGGCGCCCCGCCCCCCAACGTCGACTTCGCGCTGGCCGCCCTCACGCACGCGCTCGGCCTCGGGCCCGGCGCGGGCGAGATGCTCTTCACCATCGGGCGGCTCGCGGGCTGGCTGGCGCACGCGCTCGAGGAGTACGAGGCGCGCACGGACTTCCGCCTGCGCGCCGTCTACACGGGTCCGCGCCCGTCCTGAGCGGGGCCTATTGCGCTGCCGCGAGCGGGGTCAGCGCGCGTGCGTACTTCGCCATCCGGGCCTTCACGTGGAAGTACCACCACCGGAGCCCCACGTCTCGCGCCTCGCCGTAGGCGCGATCGAGCGTCCATCCCTGGCGAAGCACGCGGTAGAGCCCGGCGAACGTCCCCGTGCGATCCGCGCCGCGCTGGCAGTGCAGGAACACCGTCCCGTTGGCCGGGTCGTCCACGACCGCGAGAAACCGCTCCACGTCGTCCTGCGACAGGTCGTCGCCCCAGCCGAACGGGCGGAAGGTGACGGGGATGTGCACCCAGCGCATGCCGAGCGACTCGACAAGGGCCCGCTCGCTGTCGTCGTTGCGCAGGCTGACAATCGTGTCGACGCCGAGGGCGTGCAGGTAGCGGAAGCCCTCCGCGTCGGGCTGTCCTCCGCGGTAAAGATCCGCATCGAGCCTGATGAAGCGCTTGATCGGCACCTCCGGCACGTCGTCGAAGGCGCGCACGGTCTCGGCGAGTGGAAACGCGTTGAGGACGAACAGCAGGCAGAACGTCGCGACTCGGGGATGCATTGCGCTACTTCGGGAGACGTCGCTCGGACCTCGGTGCACGGGACGCGACACCGTGGATGACACGAACTCTCATTGTACAGGACGGACTCCGGCAGGGCCGGCGGGCTCGGCTGCCCATGTGCCCGCCGGCTCTCGCCCCTACTGCCGCCAGATCAGCTCGACGTAGCCGCTTCGGCGGATGCCCACGCCCGCGCCGCCGCTGCCCGGCCACTCGACGTGCCAGGGATCGGCGCCAAGGTCCTGCGCGACGAAGGCCAGCTCGAGGCGCGGCCTGACGTGCCAGCCCAGGCGCACGTCCGCGGCGACGTAGCCCGGGATTGCCGGCTGCGCCAGTTCGGAGATCGCGCGGACGAGAAGGTCGAGCGTCCAGCCGCGCGGCAGATCGAGCGACGACTGCAGCTGCGCCTGGTGGCGCGGCGTCAGGCCCTCGTCGCGCTGCTCGGAGGCGCCGTCGCGGCTCCCGGGCTGCTTCGACACGTCGATCCGCACGTAGGAGTAGTTCGCGGTCCACCGCCACCAGTCAGTGGCCCGGAGGTCGGCCGACAGCTCCACCCCGCGGCTCTGGCCGGCGAGGCCGTTGCCGAAGCTCACGGGCACGACGACCCGCGCGGGGGCATCGGCTGGCTCCAGCACCGCTGGGAAGACCTCGGTGCTGAGGACATCGTCCAGCGTGTCGTAGAAGGCCGCCACCGAGACGTAGAGCGGCGCGGCGGGACGGATGCGGTAGCCGGCCTCGTAGGCCAGCACCTGCTCGGGGCGGAAGTCCGGGTTGGGCTCGAGCCTCACGAACACCGGGCCGGCGGGCGTGACCAGGCTGGTGGTGGTGTAGTCAGTCTCGACCCGCGAGGGGATCCGGACGGCGCGCGTCACCGCGCCCCAGAGCGTGTGGTCCGCGTTCGGGGTCCATGCCATGCGGACGCCGGGCTGGAACTCCACACCGCTGTAGTCGTTGTGCCCCACCTTGGAGCCAAGAGTGAGCCGCAGCCGATCGGGCCGGATGGCGATCTCGTCCTGCACGAAGGCCGTGACGAGGTGGTCGGTGCGCCGATCCGGCAGGAATGCCGTGGGCGCGACGGCGCGAATCCGGCCGGAGGTCACGCGGAAGCCCGTGCCCCAGGTCAACTGGTGCCGGCCCCACCGTCCGGGCGTCTGCTGGAAGTCCACGTCGAAGGTGTCGCGCGTCTCGGCCACGGGGCGCTCGTCGCGGCTGGTCCGCGCGTAGAAGGTCTGGAGCTGGAAGCGCCCCAGTCCGGCGAACGGTCCGTTCCAGCGGGCCAGCAGGTTGCCGCCGGCCAGCGGCGCGTCGCCGTCCTCGGTGCGCGAGAACGGCGGCGTGAAGCTCGTGGTGGTCGTGCGCCTGCCGAGCCGGCCGCTGTAGACGTCGCCCTGCAGCGTGAAGCGCCGCGCGCCCGGCGGCGTCCAGTCGGCGCGGAAGCCGCCCTGCCCCATGCGCAGGCCGTCGTACTCGCGCCCGTCGGCATGGAAGCCGCCGCCGCGGTCGAAGACCTTGCCGTAAATGCGGTAGTCCCAGTCGGCGCCCGCCGCGGCGCCGTAGCGCGCCGAGGCGAATCCGTGATTGCGCGATCCGCCGCCGAGCGTCGCGTCGAGGCCCTGGGTGCGGGCCGCGGGCTTGGTGATGATGTTGACGATGCCGTTGACGGCATTGCTGCCCCACAGGGTGCCGCCCGGGCCGCGGATCACCTCGATGCGATCGACATCGGCGAGGAGCGTGTCCTGCGTCTCCCAGTAGGTGCCGGCGAAGAGCGGATCGTAGACGGCCCGCCCGTCGATGAGCACCAGCATGGACCGCGCGAGGCGGTCGGCGAACCCGCGCATGCCGATGGCCCACGTGCCGCCGTCGATCCGCGCCACCTGCACGCCCGGCGCCAGGCGCAGGGCCTCGGGGAGCGACCGCGCGCCGGATCGCCGGATGTCGTCGCCGG
>JBFWQJ010000247.1:0-4573 GCA_050249515.1 Dehalococcoidia bacterium
GTCCCGTCCCCGCCTCCCGGGCGGGGGCGCCGAGTCTCGCTAGAACTCCCGCTTCACGGCCAGCACCTGCTCCAGGTGTCCGGCGTCGTGGGCGGCGCAGCGGGCGAACCAGCCGGCGTAGTTCAGGTCGCCGTAGACCTCGTGGTTCACCGTCAGCGCCTCGTCCGCCATGGCCGGCACCCGCTCCGCCAGCGCGAGGAACCGCGCCGAGGCGGCCGTCAGCGCCGCGCGCACCTCCGCCAGCGTCGCCGGCGGCGCGGGCGGCAGGTAGCCGCGCGGGTGCTTCGCCACCGCGACGCCGCCGGCGGCCTGCTCGATGACCTCGTCCACGTTCAGCGTCCACCCCAGCACGTGCTGCGCCACCTGGAGGACGCACCACTCCGCCTCGTCCCCGCCGGGGTGGCGGAGCGCGTCCGCCTCCGACACGCCCTCGAGCGCGCCGAGGAAGGCGGCGCGGGCGGCGGCGACGGCAGGCCAGAGGTCGACGAGCGCGGCGTTCATGCGTGCCTCATACGGTGGCGACCCGCCAGACCTCGATCGGCAGCGTCGCGATGACGTCGCCCTCGCTCCAGAGCTGCACCTCGTGCGGGCCGGTGCCGGTGAACTGGAGGTTCACGAGGTCGACCAGGAGGTTCGCGCCCTCCAGCCGGCGTCCGGGGGCCGCCTGCACCTGGAAGCGCCCCTCCACGGGCGGGATCACGTCGCGGCCGTCGGCGTCCACCATCTTCACGACGAACGGCACCACCGCGTCCGCGCCGTCCTCGGCCTCCTCGAAGCGCAGGTGCGCGACGAGCGAGAGGCGCGGGTGCGTCGCCGGCAGCGTCGACACGCCGAGGTGGTCGATGCCGATGCCGAGCGCGTTGACCTTCCCGCCGTGCTCCGTGGCGGCGTCGCACAGGAACGCGTACTCCACGCGCATCAGGGGGACGCCCTCCGCCCGGCCCGTCATTGCGGCTTCGCGCCCGGCTCGAGGCCCGCGGCGCGCAGCCCCTCGGTCAGCGTCGCGCCGAGCGCCGGCCCCACGGCGCGCGCACGCAGCACGCCGGTGCCGTCGATGAAGAACGTGGACGGCAGGCCCTGCACGCCGTAGTGGTCCTGCACCGCGCCGGGGCGGTCCACCAGCAGCGGGAACGGCAGTTCGAAGTCGCGGTTGAAGAACTCGATCTGCTCCGGCGACTCCCGGTAGTCCACGGCCAGGATGACCAGGCGGTCGCTGTTCGCCTCGTACACCTTCTTGAACTCCGGCATCTCCGCGCGGCACGGGCCGCACCACGTCGCCCAGAAGTTGAGGAGCACCGTCTTGCCGCGGTAGTCGGACAGCCGCACAGGCTGGTTCGTCGCGTGGTCCAGCAGCACGAAGTCCGGCGCGGGCGTCCCCACCTCCACGCGCTGCGAGGCGTCCACGATGCCGTACTGCGGCCCGCGGTACCGCGGCAGGACGTCGCGCCACACGAAGATGCCGCCGATGACCACGACGATCGCGGCGACGATGCTGTAGCGGGTGGCGCGGCTGAGCGATCCGTTCACGGGGCCTCCGAGGGTCGCGCGGCGGGCGTGCGCGTCCCCTCGATCGTACGCCCCGCGGGCGGCGGAGGCATCGAGGGCGGCGAGAGGCGTCGGGACTGGCGGGCGGCCCACCGCTGCGTCCGGCCCCCTCTCCTGCGAAGCGGGAGAGGGATGGGGTGAGGGCCTCCGGCGCCCTCCCCGCACCCGCCGCTACGCGTCCAGCCCGTCGAGCGGCAGCGCCCGCCCCGTCGCCGCGTCGCGCAGCGTGACGCCGAGGCCGCCCGGCGCGGGGCTCGCCAGCTTCGTGAAGAAGTTGGGGAACGTCTTGGAGACGCACGCCGGGTCCTCGATCACGATCCCGGGGATGACGAGGCCGAGCATCGCGAAGCACATGGCGATGCGGTGGTCGTCGAACGTCCGGATGCGCGCGCCGTGCAGTCGACTCGCCGAGGGGGACACGATCAGGTCGTCGCCCTCCATCACGATGTCCGCGCCGCAGTTCGTCAGGCCCTCGTACAGCGCGGCCACGCGGTCGCACTCCTGCACCCGCAGCCGGTCGAGGCCCACGAAGCGCACGGGCCGCGCCAGCAGCGGCGCGCAGACGATCGCGGTGAGGATGCTGTCCCCCAGGTCCGTGGTGCGCGAGACGACGGCGGGCGGCTCACCGCGCGCGGCGGCGTCGCAGAACGCCGCGAAGCGCTCGTCGAACTGCCAGCCGCTGTGCGGCCAGTTCGCCACCTCGATGCGCGCGAGGGACTCGCGGGAGGCTCGCAGGTCGGCCTCGGGCGTGGCGGGTGTCCCCCCGCTCGCCCGAAAGACAAGCTGCTGCAGGAGATTGGCGCCCACGAGGTAGCTCGCGCTGCTCGTGTCGCCCTCCACGGCGTACTCCGCGTCCTCCAGGTCGTCCTCGGCCGTCTGCGGGAAGACGTCGATGACCTCCTGCGTCATGTGGACGTAGGGCAGCTCGTCCGGGTTGCCGTCCGCGATCGTGACGTCCCACTCCCCGTGCGCCGCGCACAGCAGCAGCGCGCTCGCGAACTGCGAGGACTCCGCGATGCTGACCTCGCACGCGCCGGGGTGCGCGCCGTCGCCGTGCACCGTGACCGGCATGCGGTCGCCGTGCCCCTCCGAGGAGCGCGCGCCGGACGCGTCCACGCGGTAGCCCAGTTGCCGCAGCGCCGCGAACAGCGCGCCCTGCGGGCGCTCGTGCATCCTCGGCGTGCCGCTCAGCTTGTACGCGCCCTGCCCGAGCGCCACGAGCGCGGTGAGGAAGCGCGCGGCGGTGCCGGCGTTGCCCACGTACAGCTCGAGCGGCCGCGCCACCGTGCCGCCGGGCGCGAGGTCTCCCCCGCAGCCGTCCACGACGAAGGTGCGGTTGCCCGGCTCATCCTCGTCCGGCAGCACCTCGACGTCGCAGCCGAGCGTCCGGAGACACGCCACCATGACCTCGGTGTCGTCGCTCCACAGCGCCCCCCGGATCGTCGTCCGCCCCTCCCCGAGCGCCGCGAGGATCAGCGCGCGGTTGGTCTCGCTCTTGCTCCCGGGCACGGTCACCCGCGCCGCGACCGGCGCGGCGAGCGGGACCACCTCGAGGGCAGCGGGGAGTGTCATGAACCGATGGTAAACCTGCGCGACCTGAGCAACTCGCGCTCCTCTGTTCTCCCGACAACGGGAGCAAGTCGCTCACGGTTCAGTCCGGCGGCCAATTCGCGGATCTTGGTCGCCAAGGTGGCGTCGAGCTCGATCCATTGGTCCAGCCGGCCGAAGTCGTGCCAGATGTTCTGCGACCCGAAATGCCCCGCTAGCGCGACCAACTTGAGGTAGTAGTTATAGAACTCGACAAAGGCTTCAACCTGCGGACTCCCCCCACTGGAAACGATCGTCTCCCTGAGGGCGTCGACTTTTTCAGCTCCCGGCCTCATCACCCAGTACTTCAGCAGGTGAGCGGCGAGTCCGGGCCACCCCCCGCCGGAGAAGCATGCATCGGAAGCGATCTCAAGCAATGCCTTCACGCTCTCATAGGCGGGAAGTCCGTAGGCTCGGAACAGGATGACGAGTTGTTCATCCGGAACTGCGGGTAACGGCTTCACGGAAGGATGAACGAGCGGTCTTGTCCGCCGCCGGCGCCTCAGGTACTCATTTGCCGCTACCGAGATCGAGGCAGCGGCCGCGAGCAGGGCGCTTGCTTGAGCGAAGGCATCCGCGGCTGGAAGTCTCGCCGCTTCATACAGTGGAACGAGAAGATAAAAGGCAAGGGGGCGGAGGACGTATTCCCAGGCTGTCCACGCCGAAACCGCTGCGATGGCGACACAGGCCAGCCCGGCAGTGCCGACCGCGAGGTACTCCGCCACAACGCGCCCGCGGCGTCCAAAGCGCATCTCGACGATGTCAAGCATCTCGGTGCCGAACTGGAATCCCATACGCCCTCCGCACCCGCATCCTACCCCTCCCCACCCCGCGCGATAACATGCGCCCCATGACGTACCGCGAGCCCACGAACGACGAGGCGATCGAGGAGGCCGCGGCGCTGATCGCGCGGGCGCGGCATGTCGTCGCCCTCGCGGGGGCCGGGATGTCGAAGGAGTCGGGCATCCCGACGTATCGAGGCGAGGGCGGGCTGTGGACGCGGCAGGGCGAGCCGCCGCGCAACCTCTACCAGCAGTTCCTGCAGGACCCCGGCGACTGGTGGCGGCAGCGCCTGAACGAGCCGCCCACGGAGATGGCCGTCGCGCTGGAGAACGCGCGCCCCAACCCCGGGCACCTCGCGCTCGTGGAGCTCGAGGGCCTCGGCGTGCTGAAGCACCTCATCTCGCAGAACGTCGACAACCTGCACCGCCGCGCGGGTCAGCGGTCGCTGACGGAGATCCACGGCAACCGCCAGTGGCTGCGCTGCCTGATGTGCGGCCGGCGCTGGCCGCGCCTGGAGTTCCCGGTGGACGAGGACGCCCTGCCGCCCCGCTGCACGGAGGACGGCTGCCAGGGCATCGTGAAGTCGGACACGGGGATGGTCGGCGAGCCGATCCCGCCGCTCGCGCTGCAGCGCTGTGCGGCGGAGACGTGGGAGACG
>JBFWQJ010000248.1:0-4571 GCA_050249515.1 Dehalococcoidia bacterium
TCCAGCACCTGCCGGCAGCGCCAGCCGTCCTCGAACGACGGTGTCGGCGAGGCGTCGCCGCGGATGCCCCGTTCGAACTCGCGCACCATCAGCCGGAACGCCATCAGCCGGTTGTCCCGGTCGTCGTCGAACGGGTGGTACTCCGGCGGCATGGGCAGCTCCACCAGTGCCCGCTCGCCCATCCTCGCGCCCAGCACCACGCCGTCCGGCTCCGGGTTCGGCCCAGGCTGCGTGGCGAGGAGGGAGCCGCCGGACCCGCTGATGAACAACCGCCCGCCCTGGGCGGGGCCCACGGCGGTCGAGGCGGTCATCGAGGCGACGACGCCGCTCCGGAAGGTGAGCGTGAACTGGAACGTGTCCTCCACGTCCGTGCGGACCACCGCGCCGCCCGCGGCCGTCCGGTCGGGCTGCAGGCCCCGCAGGATGCCGCTCACCGACTCCACGTCCCCGAACCAGTGCCGCAGCGCATCGATGTAGTGCGAGCCGAGCCCGCCGAGCATGCCGCCGCCCTCCGCGACGCTCGCGCCGAGCGCGGGGGGCGTTGCGGGCAGCCGTCCGCCGAGGAACAGCTCCCACTGCGCGACCTGCGGCGTCCCTACGTAGCCCTCGTCCACCAGTTGCTTGATGTGCTGGCGCTGCGGCGCGTAGCGGAACTCGTGCGCCACCATGCCGACGAGGCCGGCGTCGCGCGCCTGGTCGGCGAGCGCGCGTGCCTCGCCCGCGTTGAGCGTGAACGGCTTCTCGCACAGGACGTGCTTGCCCGCCGCGAGCGCCGCGGACGCCATGGCGTAGTGGCCGGGCGGCGGCGTCGCGATCGCGACGGCATCGATGTCGCCGCGCGCGAGGATCGCGGCATAGTCATCGGCCGCCTCGGGGATGCCGAGCGCCGCGGCCTGCTCTTGCGCGCGGGACAGGCGGCGGCTCCAGACGACCGGCACCTCCCAGCCCTCGGACAGGAATGCCGGCACATGCACCGTCGCTCCGAAGCCCAGCCCGATCACCGCGACGCGCAGTCCGCTCATGGCTGCATTCCGATCTCGCCCATCACCTCTTCGACGACGCGCGTCGCGTGGTTGCCGGCCGGGATGCCGCAGTAGGCCGTCTGCTGCAGGATGATCTCCTTGAGGTCATCCGGCGTGAACCCGCCGGCGCGGAGCGCGGCCCGGACGTGGAGCCGGAACTCGTCCCACGTCCCGAGCGCGATCATCGTGCCCATGACGAGGATGCGGCGCGTGCGGTCGTCGAAGTGCGGGCGCGTCCAGACGTCGCCCCACGGGCTCAGCGTGACCCGGTCCACCCAGTCGCTGTTGAACGCATTGCGGTTCGCGTACGAGCGGTCCACCCACTCGTCGCCCAGGATGCGTCGCCGGGCGGCCTCGCCGGCCCGCAGTTGCTCGTCGTCCATCACTCGGCCCCCTGGACCGGCCGGAAGCGCGGCAGCGTGACCTCAGGCGTGACGTCGTCGAAGACGACCTCCAGCGGTATGTCGCAACGCAGGTCCGCCGAGTCGGGCGCGACGCCCTCGAGGCCCGCCATGAGCCGTGGCCCCTCCTCCAGTTCCACGAACGCCACGAGGTACGGCCGCTCGTTCGCGAAGCCGAGGTAGTACATCTGCCACATGTTGATCCAGGACCAGAGCTTCGCCCGGCCGGACACCTTCGTCCACGTGTAGGACTCGTTCAGGCACTGCGGGCAGCAGAACGAGGGCGGGAACCACCGGTGGCCGCAGGCATCGCACTGCTGGATCCGCAGCTCGTGCTGCCTCGTGCCCTCCCAGTACGGCTGCGTCAGCTTGCGGTCGAGGTCCGGCAGGGGGCGGGTGTATTCGCCCGCGGGTTGTGTGGTCACGGTGCTACCTCCGGAGGATGTGCGCGGACGAAACGGGCGAGGTGCAGCAGTACAGGCCGAACTCCGCGTCCGCGACCTGCCGCTCTCCGGCCTGCCCGCGGAGCTGGCGGACGGCCTCGGCGTGGAGCGCCCAGCCCTGCATGTAGCTCTCGCTGGTGTGGCCGCCGCTGGTGTTCAGCGGCAGCTCACCCGTGAGCGAGATGCGCTCCGGCGTCACCCACTGGCCGCTCTCCCCCACGCCGCAGAAGCCCAGGCCCTCGAGGGTGAAGAGCACCGTGGGCGTGAAGTTGTCGTAGATCTGCGCGAAGTCCACGTCGCTGCGGCTGATCCCCGCCGCGCCGAAGAGGTCATCCGCCAGCGGCGCCAATGACTCGTGATAGAAGTTGTCCGACAGGTACTGCGCCGTGAAGTCGGACGCCGCCTGCGTCGCGCTGATGTAGACCGGCGGTTGCTTCAGATCGCGCGCCCGCTCCGCCGAGGTCACGATCAGACAGACCGCCCCGTCGTTGATCAGGCAGTAGTCCAGCAGTCGCAGCGGCTCCGCGATGTACCTGGTGTTGAGGTAGTCCTCCATCGTCAGCGGCTTCTGCATGACGGCGACGGGGTTCTTCATCGCGTTGTTGCGGTTGTTGATCGCCAGGTGGCCCAGCGCCTCCTGCGGCGTGCCGTACAGGTACTGGTGCCGGCGGAACATGTGCCCGTACTGCGCGCCCGGCGAGGTCATCCCGTAGGGCGCGTCGAAATCGGACGCGTTGGACTCCGGCCCACCGCCCTCCTCGCCGCCGTAGCGCGCGCCGACGGACCGGCCGTTGTTGCCGTAGATCAGCGCCACCGTGTCCGCCATGCCCGTGTACACCGCCATGGCGGCGTACTGCACGCCCAGCCCGGAGTACCGGCCGCCCCCCGGCAGCACGCTGGCGAAGCGCGGGTAGCGGATGCCGAGGATCTCCGACATCCGCACGAAGTCCGGGACACGCGACACGAGGATGCCGTCGATGTCGTCGCGCGTGAGCCCGGAGTCCTCCAGCGCCGCCTTGAACGCGTGCAGGCCCAGCTGGTAGTTGCTCCGCTGCGGGTCCAGGTCGCGGTACATCGCGCCGAAGTCGGTATTGCCGACGCCGACGATCGCGACCCGGTCGCGGAAGTCCTGCTTGAAGCTGTCTCGACTCATGGCGCCCCCTTGCGGCGCGCCAGCGGGGCGGCGTCGCGGCCCCATAGTAGCGTCGAGGGCCAGTCCCTTACTGCCGCAGCAGGATGAGTTCGCGCGCCGACACCAGCAGCAGCCCTCCCGGCTCCACGACCACCTGCGTCAGCGCGTCCGGCGCGACCTGGTGCCGGGCGACCTCCTCGCCCGTCGCCGGGTCGAGCAGCACCAGCGAGCGTCCGGAGGCGTACAGCAGGCCGGCCGGCGTGCGGATCGGTGCGGAGTCGATCGGACCGACATTGCGCTTCCATCGCAGGGCGCCATCGGCCAGCGCGTGAGCGCGCATCTCGCCGCGCGGGAACGAGATGAACACGCGCTCCTCGTCGAACGTCAGCGGGTGGGGGTCCGGCCACGCGATGCCCTGGAAACGCTCCGCCGGCGGCACCTGCGTGTTGAACACCACCCAGCGGTGCTCCGGGAGCGGCACGGCGGGCGCCATCCCCGCCACGTACAGCGTCCACCACAGCGTGCGCAGCGGCTCCCACCAGGGGCGCTCCGCCTGCTCGTCCACCGCGACCAGCGTGCGCGCGGTGAGCGTGAACGTGGTGCCTCGATGCGCCGCCACGCCGGCCACCGCCAGCGCGTCGAGGACGTACGTCTGGCCCCCCGTGTCCCGGTCGAACACCAGGAAGCGCTCACGCGTCGCCGCGGCGATCCCCCGGCCGGTCGCCGCGAGCGGCGGCACGGCGCCCTTGTGTGCGTCCTGCGACCACAGCACCTCGCCGGTGCGCGCGTCCAGCGCGGCCAGCTCCGGCCCCGCGACGACGAACATCGCCCCGTCGAGGACGACCGGGCGCGCCTCCACCCAGTCGGCGAGCTGCGTCGACCAGCGCGTGGTCCCGGTTGCGGCCTCCACGGACACGGCGCGGCCGTCGCGCTGTCCCCAGAACAGGGCATCGCCCGCGATCACCGGGCTGTGGTTCACCTGGCCGGGGACGGCAATGCTCCACACCTCGCGTCCGTCCGCGCGCGAGAGCGCCACGAGGCGCGCATCCTTCAGCGGGACGTACACGCGCTCCGCGTCCATCACCGGGGCGGCGGACAGCTCCCCCGGCAGCGGCACCCGCCACGCGACGGGCGCATCGAGGCGCGGGGTGACCTCCGTGGTGCGGTCGTTGCGCGCGACGGCGGGTGCGGCGCTGATCGCGGGGTCCTCGGGCAGCGACGGCCGGCCGAGCGTCGCCTGGTATACGACGAACGCCACGACGGCGACGAGGACCGCGGCGAAGCCCAGCCCGATGCGACCGAGTCGCCCGAAGCGCGACGCGCGAGGCGTCTCGGCGGCACGGGGAATTGCCGCGGGCGCCTCGCTCAGGTCCGCGAAGCAGAGGCGGCAGCGCGCGTCGCCCGGAGCGCTCACGTGGCCGCATCGCGGACACGTCCGGGCGGCGGGGGGCGCACTGGACGCCTGTCGATCCTCGTCACCGGACCCGGTCACGCGTCCCTCGGTCCCCGCGCGGCGCAGTCACGCCGCGACGCCGAGGGTACCGCCCCGCGCCGTCCCGCGCTCGCCGTGAGT
>JBFWQJ010000249.1:0-4558 GCA_050249515.1 Dehalococcoidia bacterium
GCAAGCTCGACTAGGTTTCGCAAGCAGGCGCGCCCGCCGGCCGCCGGTAGAACGCGGGACAGCCCGTGGTCGAGCTCTCGCTGAACGGCCAGACCGTCGAGGCCCAGCCCGGCCGCCGCCTGGTCGAGGTGATCAAAGAGCAGGGCGTCTCGATCACCAACCTCTGCTTCATCGACGGCCTGGAGCCGTACGCCGGCTGCCGCACCTGCCTCGTGGAGATCGAGGGCGCCCGCCCCACGCCGATGCAGCTTGCCTGCGTCGCGCAGGTCGCGGAGGGGATGAAGGTCACCACCGACTCCCCGAACATCAAGAGCACGCGCAACTCCGTGCTTTCGATCATCCTCGCCAACCACCCGGACCGCTGCCTCACCTGCCACCGCCGCGTCCACTGCATGCCGGGCGACATCTGCCTCCGCGATGACGTGGTGACGCACCGCTGCCTGACGTGCAGCAAGAACTACCGCTGCGAGCTGCAGACCTCCTGCGAGATCACCGACCAGGGCGACTTCGAGGAGCCGTGGGTCGGCGAGACGCGCTCCTACTACGAGGTGCCGCCCCCCGAGCCGGACCGCGGCAACCCGTACCTGGAGTTCGACCCGCAGATGTGCATCATCTGCACCCGCTGCGTCCGCGCCTGCGACAGCCTGCGCCACACCGGCGCCGTCACGCTGTCCGGCAAGGGCCACACGACGATGATCGCGTTCGGCACCGGCGGCCAGATACACGAGTCCGACTGCGACTTCTGCGGCGCCTGCATCGACGTCTGCCCGACGGCGACGCTGATGGAGAAGCCGAACAAGTGGGTCGGCCTGGCCACCGACTGGACGAACTCCGTCTGCAACTCCTGCTCCGTGGGCTGCACGATCTCGTACGGCACGTCCGACGACCGCCCCGTGATCGTGAAGCCGGACCGCGTGAACCCCGCCTCCCGCGACCAGATCTGCGTGCGCGGCCGCTTCGGCTACACCGCCGTCTCCGATCGCGAGCGCCTGACGCGCAGCCTGGTGCGCGCGGGCGACCGCCTGCTCCCCGTCTCCTTCGACGAGGCGCTGCAGCGCGCCGTCGAGAGCATCGAGGGCGTGAAGCGCGCGCACGGCGCGGACGCGGTCGCCGTCCTCGGCTCGCCGCTCGCGCTGAACGAGGAGGCCTACCTGCTCGCCGGCCTCGCGCGCGCCATCGGCACGCCGCACCTCGACTTCTCGCAGGGCCCCGTCACGCGCGCCGTCGCGGGTGCGCTCACGGGCGCCTTCGGCACGCACCGCCTCCCCGCCAGCCTGACCGACCTCGAAACCGCCGAGGTGGTCTTCGCCGTCGCCAGCGACCTGGAGGAGTCCCACCAGGTCGCCTCGCTCCGCATCAAGGACGCCGTCGTGAAGCGCCGCGCGCAGCTGGTCGTGGTCTCCGCGCACTGGGGTGAGCTGGAGTCGTTCGCAGCCGCCGTGCTGCGCGTGCGCCCCGGCCAGGAGGCCGCGGTGACCGCCGCGCTCGCCGAAGGTGGCGCCGCCCCCGCCGGCATCGAGGCCGGCCAGTGGGCGAAGGCGCTGGAGGTCCTCGCGCGCGCGAAGGGCGCTGCCGACTCCGCGAAGACGATGGTCGTCTTCGCCCCGAACCCGATCGACGCCACGCTGCAGGGCGAGACCGCGAAGGCGGCCGCGAACCTGGCGATCGCCGTGCGCGGCGCGGACGCCGCGGCGGGCCTCGTGGTGCTGCCGACCGGCGCGAACGCGAACGGCATCATGGACATGGGCATCGCCCCCGGCTCGAACGGCAAGTCGTTCCCGGAGATCATCGAGGCCGCGCGCAGCGGCGCGATCAAGGCCCTCGTCCTGCACGCCGACAACCCGCTGCTCAGCGCGCCGGGCACGGACGCGATCCGCGCCGCGCTCGCGAACCTCGAGGCACTCGTCGTGATCGATGACGTGCGGTCGACCGCTGCCGAGTACGCGACCGTGGTGCTGGCGGAGACGCCGTTCCACGCCGAGGACGGCACGATCACCAACGCCGACCGGCGCGTCCTGCGCCAGCGCCCCGCCGCCGTGCCGCGCGGACAGGAGCGCACTGGCGTCGCGATCCTCGCGGCACTCGCGCAGGGGCTCGGCGGCACGCAGCGCTTCGCGACCGTCGCGGAGGTCGCGCGCGACATGCACGAGCACGTCGCCTCGTTCCCGGCGTACAGCGCGATGGACGCCGCGCCGGGCCAGGTCCGCGCGCTCCCGGCGAACGCCACCTACACCGCGAACCGCCAGCCCGTCGCCGCCCCGGCGGACGTGGAGGGCATCCTGCTCACGGTGAACCGCTCGCTGTTCACCACGTGGGACGGCGCCTCGATCCACTCGGAGGAGGCCGACCAGCTCCACCGCGAGGAGTCCGCGTGGGTGAACCCGCGCGACGCTGAGGCGCTGGGCGCACGCGGCGGCGACCCGATCGTCCTCACGGACGGCACGCACGAGGTGCGCATCGCGCTGCGACTGGAGGACGGCGTGCCGCAGGGCACGGTGTACGTCCCGCACTACTACGACGGCGGCGCGATCAACGCGCTGTTCCCGCTCGAGGGTGCGGGGACGGTGCAGCCCATCCGCCTCCGCGCACTGCAGCCGGCCTAGCCCTCGGGCGATCCGCGTCCCGGCGCGCCTGCGGGCGCGGTGTACGATCGATGCATGACGTCGATCATGTTTCGTCCCGACCCTCCCGGCCCCCGCGTGGGCACCCACCCCATGCTGCGCGCGCGGGTCGCCGTGCGGCGCACGCTGGACGAGGCCGAGCAGATCGCCGCGATGCTCTCCGAGCACGGCCTCGACGCGCTGGTCGAGACCGACGCCGTCGACCTCGCGCTGCCCGGCAGCTCGGTCCTGCCTGGCGTACTCGGCACACCCGGCGGCATGTTCGCCTACCCCGTCACGGTGCCGTTCGCGGAGCGCGAGCAGGCGCGGAGCGTGGTGCGGGCAAGCGCGGCGCGCCTGAGGCCGATGGACACGGGAACGCTGATCCCGGGCTTGGTGCTGGGGCTCGCGATTGCCGCCCTCGTCGCGCTCGGCCGCCTCGCCACGACATGACGTTCCTCCGGCTGTTCCCCCTCCGGCTGGTGCTGTTCCCCGGTCAGCCCGTCGCGCTCCAGGTGTTCGAGCCGCGCTACCTGGCGCTGGTCGAGGAATGCCTGGAGTCCGGCGAGCCCTTCGGCATCGCGCTGATCGAGGACGGCCCGGAGGTCGGCGGGGCCGCGACCCCGCACCTCGTCGGCACGACCGCGACGATCGAGGAGATCCTGCCGCTGGGGGACGGGCGGCTGGCGCTCAGCGCGCGCGGCGGACGCCGCTTCCGCATCGCGGAGCTGCTCCACGACCACCCCTACCTCGCCGCGGAGGTCGAGTACCCGGTGGACGAGGTGGCGGACGTGCCGGAGCCGCTGCAGGAGCAGATCGCGCGCAACTTCGAGCAGCTGCTGCGGCTGCAGCACACGATCCACGGCTCCTGGGCGCGGGACGTGCCCGTCCCCGCGGCGGCGGGCGCGCTGGCGGACGCCATCGGCGCGAACGGCCTCGACTTCGGGGAGACGGACCGGCTGCAGACGCTGCTGGAGACGCTGGACGTGCGCCGGCGGCTGGAGCGGGCTGGAGATTTGCTGACTTCGCTGCTGGAGGACACCCACCGGCGCGCCGCCGCCGCGGTCGCCGAACGCTGGGGCTCGCTCGAGAGCAACAACTGATCCCCGCGTAACTGCGGGCCTCCGCACTCGTCCCGACTCGATCGAGGGGATTCCCGCACGCCGTGGCCGTCCGCGCGTGCAACGCTATAACGCGTCACCTCGTTTGAATCTTTACCAAACCTTGCATGGAGACTGCTACGGCCGCACTCGACAATCCTCAGGGGGTCTTGGCGCACTTCGGCGCACGCCGCCTAACGGGCGGTCACGGACGCGCATCTCCCGTTCGCGGAATCTGGCGCGCGCCTACCCGGCTGGGGGCCGGGCAGACTCGCAGCCTCAAGGGCGGCACGCAATGCTCCTGACCGGGTCCGGGCAACCGGCCCACGGATGGCTCGTGGTCGGCTCCGACGCGACGGTGGTCGCGGCGGACGCTGCCGCATGCGCGCTGCTCGGCGTCCGCGGCCCCGGGGAGCTGCAGGGCCACGCGTGGACCTCGTTCGTCATCCCGTCCGAGGAGCAGCCGCTCGCCGAGGCTCGTGCCGCCACGCAGGCCGGCCGTTCGTGGCGCGGCGTCCTGACGTTCATCGGTGCGTCCTCCGCCTACCCCATCGACGTCGAGATCGTGCCGACCGAGGCCGCGGGCGGCGTCGCGCTGATGCACCTGCACGCGAGCGCCCCGCTCGCCATCCTCGGCCGCGCGCCGGTGGACGAGCGCGTGCTGCTGGAGGCGCAGGTCGCCGCGCTGGAGGCGATCGCCGCACTGCCCGAGGCCACGGCCGCCTCGCGCGGGGTGCTGGGCGCGCTGCGCGGCGCGGTGCCGTTCGACTGGGGCGCCGTGCTCCGCTTCGCCGGCGACCCCCGCTCGGGGCCCACGGGGGCGGAAGTCGTGGCGGTCTTCCCCGCGGCGATGGCCGG
>JBFWQJ010000250.1:0-4542 GCA_050249515.1 Dehalococcoidia bacterium
CCCATGAAGCAGATCCCGGGGTAGCCGTAGACGGACACGATCTGCGCCCGGCGGAAGGGGGACAGCCCCGGGACGTCCGCGGCGAGCGCGTAGAGGTCCGGCCCGGCCGCGCGCACCAGGTCGCCCAGGGAGACCTGCAGCAGGATGGGGACCTCGGAGAGCTGGGGCGGCGCGGAGGCGGCGTCAGCGGGGAGCGTGGAGGCCGGTGCGGACGACGCGCTCGTCGTTCCGGGGAGTGTCATCACGACGAGCGCGACGAGTGGAAGGAGGAACAAGCGGCCGAAGCCTCGTGCCGAACTCCGCAACGTCGTACCCCGTCACGCACCGGCCCCCGTGGGCAGACGGTACCGGAAAGAGGCACTTGCGTAAACCCGTGAACATTTCTTTATCCACAAGTCTCCTCGATGTGGACGACGCCGCGCCCCGCCCGCGACGCCGCGGCGGTTTCAGGAACCGCGCAGCCTCGTGTCAGCGCCCGCGCAGGGCGCGCCCCCGGGGCCGTCGAGGATCAGCTATGACCAATCCGCCCACGGGCGCCTCCGAACGCGCCATCCGGCTTCCGGTGCCGGCAGGCGTCTTCGCGCCCCACCGCCGTCCGCCGTTCGCCCTGCGCGATGCGATCGACGACCCGGTGCAGCTGGACGCGTACTGGCTGCGGGACTGTCCCGGCGAGACGGTGACGATCGCGTCCGCGGACGCCCCGGCGTTCCGTGTCTACCTGCGCACCCACCTGACCGACATCCTCGCCACCGAGGCGGTACCGCTGGCGGACCGCGCGTGGGTCGCGCATCGCGCGCTGCTGCACGAGCTGGCGTTCCTGCTGGCCGGGGCCAGCGGCGAGCGGACCAACGCGCTGGTGGACGCCTGTCGGGGGCTGGCGGGGTTCCTCGCCGCGCACTTCGAGCCGGACGCGCTGTTCTCCGCGCTGCGCGCGGACGCGCCGCACACGCCCGTGGTGCACGGCGTGGAGACGGCGATCGGCGCCGTCGCGCTCGCCGTCGGCGACGGGCAGCGCTCGCCCACCGCGCTCACGATGGTCGCCACGGCCGCCGCCGTCGCGGACGCCGGCATGCTCGACCTCCCGCGCGAGGTGCGCGACAGGCGCGGGCCGCTCACGCCGATGGAGCGGAAGGTGGTGCAGCGGCACCCGGACCTGTCGTTGCGGCGGCTCCAGGCGTACCGGCTGGCCGCCCCCGCGATCCGCCGCGCCGTCGCGCACCACCACGAGCGCTGGGACGGCGAGGGCTACCCGGCCCGCCTCGCCGGCGACGCGATCCCGGTCGAGGCGCGCTACCTGGCGATCGCGGACACGTACTCCACGCTCACGGTGGCGCGGCGCGGGATGCCGCGGCTCAGCCGACGCGACGCGCTGCAGGAGATGGCGGGCTCGGCCGGGCAGTTCGACCCGGGGATCCTCCGACTGCTGGTGACGCTGCTGGGGGGCGCCCCCCAGTCCGTCGCCGAGGCTGCGGCGTAGGGCGCCTACGCGCCCTTGCCGACCTCGACGCCCGTCATCCACTCCAGCGCGTGGACGAGGGCCTGCGTGCCCAGGTCGCCGCCCTCGCGCTGCTCGATGACGGAGTAGAGCTGGTGCACCAGCGACACGCCGGCCAGCGGCACGCCCAGCGGCTCCGCGGCCTCGAGGGCGATGCGGAGGTCCTTCTGCTGGAGCGAGACCTTGAACCCCGGCGCGAAGTCGCGGTTGGCGATGCGCGGGCCGAGCGTGTTCAACTGCCATGACCCGGCCGCGCCGCCGCCGATCGCCTCCAGCATCACGGCGGGGTCCACGCCGCTCTTCTGGCAGAACATCAGGCCCTCCGCCACGGCGAGCTGGTTCACGCAGACAACGATCTGGTTGCACAGCTTCACGGTCTGGCCCGCGCCCACCGGCCCGCAGTGCGTGATCTTCTGGCCCATCGCCTCCAGCACCGGACGGACGCGCTCCAGGACGGCCGCGTCACCGCCGGCCATGATCGAGAGCGTGCCGTTGATCGCGCCCCACTCGCCGCCGGAGACCGGCGCGTCGATCCAGTCGACGCCCTTCTCCTTCATCTGCGCGGCCAGCGTCCGCGTGACGTCCGGCGAGATCGAGGACATGTCGACGAGCACCGAGCCGGAGCGCGCACCCTCGATCGCCCCGTTCGCGCCCGTCACCACCGCCTCCACGTCCGCCGAGGCGGTGACGCAGACGATGATCACCTCGGCGCGCGCGGCGACGTCCGCGGGCGAGGCGGCGGCCTGCGCGCCCTGCGCCACCGCGAGGTCCACGCGGGCGGGGGAGCGGTTCCAGGCGACCACGGGGAAGCCCGCCTTCAGCAGGTTGGCCGTCATGGGCAGCCCCATGATGCCGAGGCCGATGAATCCGACAGTGGGGCGCTCGCTGGTCATGTGTCGTTCCTTCCGGGCGGTGTCTTCGGCGCCCATCATCCCCGATCCCCTGCCGGACGCCTACCCGCGCCCGGCTTGCCGAGGATCGCAGGCACAGGACGCCTATGATCGAGGCGCACCCGGAGCCGCCCGATGATGATCCGCCGCCTCGAGCTGTCGAAGCCCTCCGCGCCGCGTGGCGCGCTGATGCGGCGCGTCGCCGGGCTCTTCGCCCCGTACCGCGGCTGGCTGCTGGTGCTCGTGATCCTCCTCGTGACCGTCGTCGGCCTCGACCTCGCGAGCGTGCGCGTGCTCGGGGCGATGGTCGACCACATGTCGTCGCAGTCCGAGCTCGGCGGGCTGGACCGGCTGATCGCGCTGTACCTCGGCATGGTGTTCGCGTCGTCGCTGCTGGGCGTGGCGGAGTCGTGGGTGAACCAGACGATCGCGCAGGGGCTGATGCACCGGCTGCGCGCGGACCTGCATGACCACCTGCAGCGGCTGTCGCTGCGCTTCTACACCTCCACGAGGACCGGCGAGATCCTCTCGCGCATCGGCACGGACGTGAACGGCGTGCAGAGCGCCGTCACGGGCACGTTCACCGACTTCCTGTCGAACACGCTCACGCTGGTCGTCGCATTCGTGCTCATGTTCACCCTCGAGTGGCGGCTTGCGCTCGCAACGCTGGTGGTGCTGCCGCTGTGGGTGTACCCGACGATGCGTGTGGGTGCGCTGATGCGCGACCTGATGCGCGAGTGGCACGCGGAGTCCGGCCGGATGTCCGCGCACCTGGAGGAGACGCTCTCCGTGTCCGGCTCCATGCTCGTCAAGACGTTCGGGCGGCAGGAGCACGAGGCCGGCCGCTTCGGCACCTCGAACGACACGCTGCGCGCGCTCTCGATCAGACGGCAGATGGCGGGACGCTGGTTCAACATGGGCACCTCGCTGTTCGGCGCGGTGCTCCCCGGCGTCATCTACTGGTACGGCGGGCGCGCCGTGCTCGGCGGCGACCTGAGCGTCGGCACCGTGGTCGCCTTCGCGATGCTCGCCCAGCGCGTGTTCGGGCCGTTCGCGGGGATCGCGCGCATCAACACCACGCTGCTCTCCTCGCTCGCGCTGTTCGAGCGCATCTTCGAGTACCTCGACATGCCGGTGGAGGTGGAGGAGCGCGCGGGCGCGACGCGGCTGACGCAGCCGCGCGGCGCGGTGGAGTTCGACCACGTCACGTTCTCCTACCAGTCGCACGCCGCGCGCACCGTCGCGGCGATCGAGGACGTCTCGTTCCGCATCGAACCCGGGCAGATGGTCGCGCTCGTGGGGCCGTCCGGCGCCGGGAAGACCACCGTCACGTACCTGGTGCAGCGGTACTACGACCCGCAGGCCGGCGCCGTGCGCCTGGACGGCCACGACCTGCGCGACCTCACGCTCGACTCGATCAGCGCGACGATCGGGACCGTGATGCAGGAGACGCACCTGTTCCACTCCTCGCTCGCGGACAACATCCGCTACGGCCGGCTGGAAGGGACGGACGCCGAGGTCCGCGCCGCCGCCGAAGCGGCCGGGCTCGGCACGCTCATCGAGCGGCTCCCGGAGGGACTGGGCACCACGGTCGGGGAGCGCGGCTACCGGCTGTCGGGCGGGGAGAAGCAGCGTGTCGCGCTGGCGCGCGCGATCCTGAAGGACCCGCCGGTGCTGATCCTGGACGAGGCGACCTCCTCGCTCGACTCGCGCCTGGAGCGCGAGATCCGCGAGGCGACCGCCGTGCTGGCGCAGGGTCGCACCACGGTCGTCATCGCGCACCGGCTGTCCACGGTGCTGGCGGCGGACCAGATTCTCGTGCTGGACCGCGGGCGCATCGTGGAACGCGGCCGCCACGCCGATCTCCTCGCGGAGGACGGACTCTACGCGTCGCTGTACCGCGAGCAGTTCAGCGACGAGGCACGCGGGATGACAGGGGCGGCCGTCCGCTGACACAATCGGGCGGTGACATCAGGGCCGTGGCCACCGTCGGGCCCGGCCGCGGACTGGGGGGCCATTATGGGCAAGGCGCTGCGACGGTTTGCGTTCATCGCGATCGCTGTGGGCATGGTGATGGGGCTGCTTAAGCGCCTCGGCCTGCTCGGGATCGGCGAGTGCAGCGCGTCGTGTCCGTGCTCCAACGGTTCCACGGCGGGC
>JBFWQJ010000251.1:0-4516 GCA_050249515.1 Dehalococcoidia bacterium
CGGTGTTCCGAATGGAGCAACCGATGACGGACGAAGTCGCCCGGATCACCGAGATCAGCGCCCGCTCGAGCCAGAGCTTCGAGGACGCCGTCAAGCTCGGCATCCAACGCGCCACGAAGACGCTCCGAGGCGTCCGGAGCGCGTGGGTGAAGGAACACAGCGTCCAGGTCGACGGGACCGGCGCGATCAGCTCCTACCAGGTCAACCTGCTTGTCACGTTCGTGCTCGACGAGAACAACGGCTGATGCACGGGTCCAGGGTATAGCGCGCCCTCCTCGGTCCGGTCCGGAGTGAGGACCCACGTCCAGAGGAGGGTATCCCGTCCGGCCAATGGCCCGGCATGGGGCGGGGCTCGACCTGACCTCAGCCCGGACGGACGCCTGCAACTCCCTCGAACCACGGCCCGACGGTCGCCCCGCGAGGAACGGGACGAGGAGGACCAGGCCCGCTCCCGAAGCGAGGCCTCGCTGCTCGGGGGGCGTCAGCTCCAGGACACGGGGCTGCAGGTGACGCGCGCCCCCCGCCCGGCCTTCATGGTCCGCGGTGCGCGGCCGCACCTCCCGAAATCTGTTGGAGCAGCGGTGACAGTCGGAAGGTGGCCTGAACGTCGGCAACAGCCGTCGGTGGCTGAACGCCTTCTGGTCCAACAGCCCGCCCGAGGGCGGAGAGTCGAGGAGCCACTCGTGAGTTTCAGATGGGTCTGCAGTTTCAAGTTGCTCTGCACCGCGATGTTCGTCATCGGGGTGGGCACCGTTGCCCTCGCGTGGATCGGTTGGGGGTTCTGGGCAGCCTTTTCGCACATCCACGGGATCGTCCTGACGCTGATCGGCGGTGGACTGATCCTGCTCTCACGCCGCCACCGGCCCCGCGTTGACGTGGGCAATGGACTCGTCCCCTTTGTGGGTTACCCGGAGGGTCGACTGTTCGCCATCGTGGATACGCCGGGGCAGGCTGACCAGGCGCTCGCGGGGCTTCGGGCAGCACAGATCCAGGTGCGCCAGGTCTACCGCGGCAACGTGGGCGCGGCGGAACTCGATTCAGAGGGGACGATGCACGGGATCGAGGGCGAGGTGGAGCGGTCGATCGAGCATCTCCTCGCGGATCGGGACGACCTGGGCAACTACGACGACGCGGTGCGGCAGGGGAAGATCGTGATCGCGGTCGAGGGCGCGGCCCCGAGCCGTCGGCAGGAGGCCGAACGTATCCTCTGGAACCACGGTGCCCATGACATCGAGTACTTCGGGGCACTGACGGTACAGGACCTGCCGGAACGGCAACGGCAGCCGGACTGACCGACCTCGACGCCGGTCGGTTCCCGCCCACGGTCCTGGACGCGAGCCGCGACACTACCGGACACCGTCGTTCGGTGGACGGCCACCACGCGATCGCGGCTCCATCTCTGCCAGCACGGTCCAGCCCTCAACCGAGGGGGCACCCGTGGAGCCTGGCCGGGCCAGCGCCTGGCGGGTGTGAGACCACCGCCTGCGGGTGACCCCGGACGCGGTGTGGACTCCGGTACGCCGCCCGGCGCATCATTTCCGACGGAAAGGCCGAAGGCCGGGATGGCGACCACGGCCACCCGACCGGTGCGTCCTCGCGGAGGACCTCAGGAATACTTGCTTAGCGCGATCGCACCGTGTGATCGACGCAGACGGGGGGACGTTGCCGTCGTCCCCGCGTGGTGTTCGAGGCGGGGCGGGTCATCGATTAGCGGGCCGAGCGGCTGGTGTCCGAGGGCGTCGGGGCGCGGTGCACGTCGCGCTCGAGCGGGGCGTCGTGCTCGAGGCGCGCCGGGTGGCCCTCCGTCTGGCCGTAGCTCACGAGGCGTTCCTGGAGCCCCGCGGACGCGTCGGACTGCTCCGCCTGCGCGGACTCCACGTTCCGTTCATCGCGGATCTCCTCCGTGTCGCGGCGGCGCCTGCTGGTGCGTCGAGGTGGTCCGCCGTCCG
Source organism: Dehalococcoidia bacterium (assembly GCA_050249515.1). Lineage (GTDB taxonomy): Bacteria > Chloroflexota > Dehalococcoidia > UBA2979 > UBA2979 > SHYQ01. The sequence continues at coordinate 1,950 of JBFWQJ010000251.1, forward strand.
GTGGGCGAGATACGCCGCGCGGTCGTCGAACCGGAGTGCGTGCTCGAGGCAGTCGGAGCGCTCAGCGGAAGCCGGGTTGCGAGCGCACACGGCTAGCCGCCCTCGTCGTGGCGCGGGCCCGAGGGCTCACTGACGCCCGCCGAGGCGCCGGTGTTCGTCGAGCCCTGCAGCGTGTCCTCGATCTCCGCGCGTGGGTGCTCCGCGGCGCGGTGTTCGCGGTACTGCTCTGGGCCCTCGAACTTCATGCCGCAGTCGGGGCACTGGTAGTTGTTGTCTGCCATCGTGGTCTCTCCTTCGGGTGTCGGATGGGAGCGTCGGTGCGGCCGTTGCTCGCCGGCTGGCGATTGGAGGCTACGGCTCAGCGGCTGTGGCTCAGCGGCTGTGGCTCAGCGGTGCGTTTCCTCGTGGACCCGCTCGGCTTCGCCCGGCGTGTGCGCCTTCGCGGCGAGTTCTTGGCGCGCGGCAGCAGCCGCCTCGGTCTGATCTTCCGGGCCGGGCGCGATCTGGCTCGCGGTGCGGCGGCCGCGCGGTTGATGCTCGGCCCGGTGCTGCTGGTAGGCGGCGGAGTCGATCATCGACGCGCCGCAGTGCTCGCACTGCCGTCGCTGTGGCACGGCCATCGGCGTCCTCCTGATCATCACGCGAGGGCGGGAGCGCCCCCGCACCACGACCGTGCGACGCAGACGGTTACGGAGGCGTGGCGACACGGCGCGCCGTCGATGGCTTGCGCGACAACCTCGGGCGTTCTGCCGGGGACGGTGCCGGGAGCTAGGCGGGCGTCCAGCGCACGACCGGGTGCTCGCCCGCGAGGTCGTCCACGCGGCGGACGCGGCCCTGCGTCTCGACGAGCCGCAGGTGGGCCAGCGTCTCGCCGATCGCGGAGCGGCGCTTCCAGACCGAGAAGGTCGCCCACGGCCGGTTCCACGTCACGCGCGAGGCGATCTCGTACGCGGTCGCACCGCCGGGGGCATCCTCGATGCCGGCGATGACCTCGTCGGCGCGATGGTCGTGGTGCTCGATGATCTCGCGGCAACGCGCCGGGAGGTCCGCGATCAGCGCCTCGTGCGCCGGGAGGGCGAGGCGCGTGTCCAGCGCGGCGGTCTTCTGCTGCGAGGCGAGGAACTCCGCGAGCGGGTTGCGCTCGCCGTCCTCGTCCTCGGGGTGGAAGGAGACGTTCGGGGTGATGCGCGAGAGCACGTGATCGCCGGTGAAGGTCAGGCGCTCGTCCGGGACGTGGATGCAGAGATGGCCCGGGGTGTGGCCGGGCGTCCACTGCGAGACCAGCGTCCAGCCGTCGAACGCGATCTCCTCGCCGTCCTCCACGAGCCGCGCGGGCTCGACCCGGCGCATCTCCCACTGCCGCTGCTCGGTCTCGCGGGAGGTGTCGGCGGACTTCTGATGACGATGCTCGCGTTCGCGCTCCCGGCGCTCGCGACGTTCCTCCTCGGCCCGGTCGAGGTCGGCCGGGTCAAAGCCGTGGCGGATGCCCCACTGGCGCATCGTCCGCTCCCAGTGGTCGTGCCCGCGCTCCATGTCGGAGTAGACCGCGGCGTCGGCGCGGTGCATCACCAGCTCGAGGTCGGGGCTCTGCTCCTTCAGCCAGCCGGCCATCCCGACGTGGTCCGGGTGGAAGTGGGACACGATCAGGCGCTGCACGTCCGCGGGCGTCCGGCCCAGCGCCTCCAGCTGGGCGGTGAGCGCCGCGGTCGCCTCGCCGGTGCCGTAGCCGGCGTCGAAGAGCGTGACGCCCGCGTCGGACGAACGCGGCGGGACGAAGGCGTACGGCATGATCCAGGGCAGCGCCGTCGAGGTCATCGGCGTGCGCAGGCGGAAGAGCGCGCCCCGCGCGCCGGACGCCGCGACGATCTCCTCGGGCGGCGGCAGTCCCTCCGCGCTCGCGGCGTCGGCGGTCGAGTTGGGTGCGGTCATGGGGCGCTCCACGCTGGGGTCACCCGCGCGCCGAGGCGGTCTCGGCTGTCACTGGGTGCCCGACACCGTTGATAACACGCGCCCGTGAACCGCGTCGAACGGACCGCGGCGGCGGCGCGAGGCCGGCGCGGGCGTCCCGGCTCCCGGGCGACGCGGGCCGGCACCCCCTGCGGCCGCGCTCGGCCCACTCGCCTGGATGACGCCCCGTCGAGCGCCCGGCCGGGGCGCCAGGCCGGCGCGTGGGCGCACCGGCCTGGGATCGTCAGCGGACTAGGCGCCGGCCAGGCGCGGGATGCCCTTCAGCGCCTCCTCGATCCGGTCGGCGGGGTACTCGTAGTCCTCCAGCTCGCCGTTGAAGTACTGCTCGTACGCGCCGAGGTCGAGGTGGCCGTGGCCGGAGAGGTTGAAGAGGATCACGCGCGAGTCGCCGGCGTCACGCGCCGCCAGCGCCTCGTCAATCGCGGAGCGGATCGCGTGCGACGACTCGGGCGCGGGGATGATGCCCTCGGCCCGCGCGAACTGCACGGCGGCATCGAACACCGCGAGCTGCGGGTGCGCGACCGCTTCGATGTGCCCCTCGCTGTGCAGCTGGCTGAGCAGCGGCGCCATGCCGTGGTAGCGCAGTCCGCCCGCGTGGA
>JBFWQJ010000252.1:0-4479 GCA_050249515.1 Dehalococcoidia bacterium
CCCGGCGATCGGGGCCACCGCCTCGTCCGCGCGCACGTCCGCGAACTCGCTCGGCGCGGAGAGCCCGAGGACCGCGACGTGCTCCGCGGGAGCCGCGACCACGATCGCCGCCGCGGCGCCCATCCCCGCCCCGACGAACACCACGCGCTCGTAGCCGCGCTCGCGCGCGAACGCGAGCGCGGCCGCGGCGTCGGGGACGATGCCGGCGAGGTCGTCCTCGTCACCCTCGGACGTGCCGTGGCCGCGGAAGTCGAACGTCATCGCGGAGGGCTCGGCCGCCTCGCCGGCGCGGGCCGTGGGCCACCATGTCGCCTGCGTGCCCCGGTACTCGTGCAGGTAGATCACCAGCCGGCGCGGGTCGCGCGCCCAGAGCCGGCCGCTCAGCGTCACGCCGTCTTCGGTGCGGAACGACACGACCTCCGCGCCCGGCGCGTCGCCGCGGTCGGGGCGGCCGGCGGGCCGGTCGAGGCAGGCGACGCCGAAGAGGGCGCCGAGGCCGGCGAGGGCGACGAGCAGCGCCCGGACGCGGGCTGCGGCCACTAGCGAACCACGAAGTTCAGCAGCCGCCCGGCGACGTACACCACGCGGACGATCTCCTTGCCGGCGAGCTGCTCCGCGATGCGCGGCGTGGCCTCCGCCGTGGCGCGCGCGGCTGCCTCGTCCGCATCCGGCGCGATGCCGATGCGGTCGCGGACCTTGCCGTTCACCTGCACGACCACGTCCACCGTGTCGCGCACGGTCGCCGCCTCGTCCACCTCCGGCCACGACTGCTGGTGCACGGAGTACGCGCCGCCGAGGCGCTGCCACAGCTCTTCCGCGATGTGCGGGCAGGGCGGCGCGAGCATCAGCGCGAGGAGGCGGCACGCCTCGTTCCAGGCCGCCTCGTCGGCGGCGCCCTCGTCGCGGGCGCGCTGCATCTCGTTCGTCAGCTCCATCATCGCGGCGATCGCGGTGTTGAAGCGCTTCTCCTCGAGGTCCTCGGTCACCTTCGCGAGCGTCGCGTGCACGGCGCGGCGCAGGTCACGCCGGCGCGCCTCGTCCTGCACGAGCGCAGGGCCGTCCGTCATCACCGTCCACACACGCGACAGCCAGCGCGAGACGCCGACGATGCTGTCCACGTCGTACGGCCCGCCCTGGTCCCACGGGCCGAGGAACATCAGGTACGCGCGGAACACGTCCGCGCCCCACTTCTCCACCTGGTCGTCCGGGGCCACCACGTTGCCGCGCGACTTCGACATGCGGCGGCCGTCCGGGCCGAGGATCTGACCCTGTGAGAAGTAGCGCGTGAACGGCTCGTCACCGGGCACGAGGCCCAGGTCGCGCGCGACCTTGTAGAAGAAGCGCGCGTAGAGCAGGTGCATGGTCGCGTGCTCGGAGCCGCCGGTGTACTGGTCCACGGGCAGCCACGTCTCCGCAGCCTCCGCGCTGAACGGCGCGGCGGCGTTGTGCGGGTCCGGGTAGCGCATGAAGTACCAGGACGAGCACATGAACGTGTCCATGGTGTCCGTCTCGCGCCGCGCGGGCTTGCCGCACTCCGGGCACGTGGTCCGCACGAACTCCTCGGACAGCGCGAGGGGCGACTGGCCGGTGGGCACGAACTCCACCTCGTACGGGAGTTGCACGGGGAGCTGGTCCTCCGGCACCGCCACGGGGCCGTGGTCGTCGCAGTAGACGATCGGGATCGGCGCGCCCCAGTAGCGCTGGCGCGAGATCAGCCAGTCGCGCAGGCGATAGTTCACGGTGGGCCCGCCCCAGCCGTTCGCCGCCATGTGCTCCGCGATCGCCCGCTTCGCCGGCACGTTCGCCATGCCGTCGAACTGCTTCGAGGCGATCAGCGTGCCCTCGGCGGTCCATGCCTCCGCGAAGTCGCTCCCGTCCCACTCCGGCGGCGAGATGACGACCTTGATCGGCATGCCGTACTTCTGCGCGAACTCGAAGTCGCGCTGGTCGTGCGCCGGCACGGCCATCACCGCGCCCGTGCCGTACGAGGCGAGCACGTAGTCCGCGACCCAGATCGGGACGCGGTCGCCGGTCAGGTGGTTCACGCAGTACGCGCCGGTGAAGGCGCCCGTCTTCTCGCGCTCCGTCGAAAGCCGCTCGATCTCCGTCGCGTGGCTCGCGCGCTCCTGGTAGGCGCGCACCTCCGCCTGCTGCTCCGGCGTGGTGATCTGCTCGACCAGCGGGTGCTCGGGCGCGAGGACCATGAACGTCACGCCGTGCAGCGTGTCCGGGCGCGTGGTGAACACCCGGATCTCATCCGTGCCGTCCGCCGTGGGCTGCTCCAGCGCGAACGCGGCCTCCGCGCCCTCGGAGCGGCCGATCCAGTTGCGCTGCATCGTCTTCACGTGCTCGGGCCAGTCGAGGTCCTCGTTGTGCAGGAGTTCCTCGGCGTACTGGGTGATGCGGAAGAACCACTGCTCCATCGCGCGCTGCTCGACCAGCGTGTCGCAGCGCTCGCAGCGCCCGTCCACCACCTGCTCGTTGGCGAGTGTCGTGTTGCACGAGGGGCACCAGTTGGCGGCGGCGTGCTTGCGGTAAGCGAGGCCCTTCTTGAAGAGCTGCACGAACCACCACTGCGTCCACTTGTAGTACTCGGGCGTGCTGGTGTTCACCTCGCGCGACCAGTCGAAGGTGGCGCCCATGCTCTTCAGCTGGCCGCGCATCCGGGTGATGTTGCCCGCGGTCCAGTCGGCCGGGTGCAGGCCGCCCTTCAGCGCGGCGTTCTCCGCCGGCAGGCCGAAGGCGTCGAAGCCCATGGGGAACAGCACGTTCCAGCCGCGCATGCGGAAGTAGCGCGCCAGCGTGTCAGAGGGCGCCATGGCGAACCAGTGGCCCACGTGCAGGTCGCCGGAGGGGTACGGGAACATCGTCAGGTGATAGCGGTTCGGGCGGCCCTCCACGTGGTCGGGCGTGCGGTAGAGGTCGTCCTGCTCCCACCGGGCCTGCCACGCGCGCTCAATCGCGCGGGGCTGGTAGCGCTCGCCGCGCGGGGAGTTCGTGGTGGAGGCGTCCGAGGTCATCGCGTGTTCCCGTCGTGCGAGTCAGTGGCTGCGATCCGTGGGCCGGGCGTCCGGGGCCGGAGGCCGTGCGCCGTGCCGGTTGCCGTGAGCGTGCCGTGCCCGTTGCGTCGGGCGGGCGGCGTCGCGTGGTGCGACGCCGCCTAGGTAAGGCCGGCGAGGTGCGCGGTGGGCAGGAGGGACGGAGAAGCGTGCATGCGGCGCGTCCTAATGCTCACCCCGAGTATCAATTCGCCCTCGGCGGCCCGTCAACGCCTATCGCCCACGAGCGCCGGCTGATCGTGCCGCGTCCGCGCCTAGAGCGCGAGGATCATCGCCACCGCGATCGGTACGCCGAGGAAGGTGACCAGCAGCAGCCGGAACGCCTCCGCCTGCTTCGTCGCCGCCGGCGCGCCCAGTGCGCGCTTCGCCTGCCACGCGGTGAGCGCGGTGTAGGCGACGAACAGCAGGATCAGACCCGGCATCATCGGCGTGTCTCCCGGTGGCGAGCGTAGCGCGTCCCTCGGGGACGCGGAACGGGGGCGGCTCGCGCCACCCCCGTCCCCTCGAGGCCTCCCGGCCGGCCGGGTCGCGAGGCGGCTAGGCCGCGCGCGGCACCGCGTGGAGGGCGGGGCGGCCGCCCGTGCCCTCGTCCAGCCGGAACTGGGCGAGCTGCTCGTTGAGCGTGTTCGCCATCCGCCCCAGCTCGTTCGTGGAGGCCGAGATCTCCTCCACCTGCGCGGACATCTCCTCGGCGCTGGCGGACACCTGTTCCATCGCGGCGGAGTTCTCCTCCGCGACGGCGGCGATGCCGCTGACCGAGTCGCCGACGGAGGCGGCAGTGTCGCTCATGGCGCGGGCGGCGCGGGCGTTCTCCTCCGCGACCATCCGGATCTCGCCGATGCGCTGTGCCATCTCCGCGCCGGACTCCCGCAGCTCCGTGGCCCCGTCCGCGATCTGCCCGATCTGGCCGGTGACGTTGCCCACCGCGTCCAGGATGCGCTCCAGCGCCGTCCCGGCGTCCGCGGCGGCGGCCGTGCCCGCCGTCATCTGCTCCGAGCCCTCGCCCATGGCGCGGACCGAGGCGGCGACGCCCTGCTGCACACCGCCGATGAGCCCGGCGATCTCCTTCGTGGCGCTGGAGACGCGCTCCGCCAGGCGGCGCACCTCGTCCGCGACCACGGCGAAGCCGCGGCCCTGCTCGCCCGCCCGCGCCGCCTCGATCGCGGCGTTGAGCGCGAGGAGGCTCGTCTGGGCGGCGATGTCATCGATCGTGTCGACGATGTCGCCGATCTCGGCCGAGCGCGCGCCCAGCTCGCTGATCTCCTGGCTCGCCGCCTCCAGCGCCGTGCGGATGCGGTCGATGCCGGCCACGGCCTCGGAGACGCGCGCGGCGCCCTCCTCGGCGGTCTCGGCGGTGGCGCGCGCACCGTCCGCCGCGCGGGCGGCGTTGGCGGCCATATCCTCCGCGGCGGCGGCCACG
>JBFWQJ010000253.1:0-4474 GCA_050249515.1 Dehalococcoidia bacterium
CCCAGCGGAACGCTCCTGACGGAGCGACCAATGACCCGTGGCCGCCGCGGCATTCCCCAATGCCAGGGCACTCCGCGATGCCGCGCCTGCGCGACCGCGGTTCACGGAGCGGCGTCGGGCTCCCGCGGCAACTGCGCGATGACGTCATGGCAGCCGCCGGTGTTGGGTCCTCGAGTGGCTGCAGCGCTTCATGCTCCGCTGGTTCGCGTGGGCCGGGTATCGGTGGCGAACCGGCGAGTGGCGGGTGTCGGCGGCCACGTCCTCATCAGTCGCCTTGGGCGGGGTCGTGCGACCGACGCCAGAGCTTGTGCAATTCAACGAGGAGGAGCAGAGCGCACGCCGCGCTGATGACGGCAATCCACGTCTGCAGATCGAGCGCCGTGACGCGGAAGAGCCGTTGAGTCGGCCCCCACTGCATTACGAACCACTGCAGCAGGAGTCCCCCGCTCGCCGCCGCCAGCAGGAACCGGTTTCGGAGCGGACTGATCCGCCAGATCGGTTCCCTCTCTGAACGCACGCTGCCGATGAACAGCGCCTGCATGGTCACGAGGGCGGCCATCGCAACCGACCTCGCGTGCTCATCGGTCGCTCCGCGCTGGAGGTCAATGAAGAAGAACGTCAGGACCGTGGCCGTCATGAACACGGCCGCGACGGCGGCACGTTCCCAGTGGGGCTGCGCCATGATCTGTTCCTGCGGAGGGTGCGGCGCGCGTCGCGCAACGTCACGCTCCGGGGGCTCGAAGGCCATTGCGACGTCGGTGACGCCCTCCGTGACCACGTTCATCCACAGGAGCTGGGCGGGCAGGAACACGATCCGTGTGCCCAGGAACAGCGTGACGAGCACGACGGCCACCTCCGCGAGCGCCGTTGCCAGGAGATAGAGCGTCGCCTTACGGAGGTTGGCGAAGGCGACTCGCCCCTCACGCACCGCCGCGAAGATCGAGGCGAAGTTGTCGTCTGTCAGGACGATGTCGGAGGCTTCGCGTGCGACGTCAGTGCCGCTGGCGCCCATTGCCACACCGATGTCCGCCGCGGAGAGCGCGGGAGCGTCGTTGGCGCCGTCGCCGGTGACAGCGACGACGTGCCCATCGCGCTGCAGCGCCCGCACGATTCGCAGCTTGTGCTCGGGCGCGGCGCGCGCGCAGACGGAGGTTTCACGGAGGCGATCCACCAGCTGTTGGTCGCTCAGCCGGTCGAGTTCCGGCCCGGTCAGCGGCGGAACATCGCCGTGGGCGATTCCGACCTGTCCGGCGATCGCAACCGCGGTCGCGGCGTGGTCGCCGGTGATCATGAGCACGCGGATCCCGGCGCGCTGACAGTCGCTGACGGCAGCGATCGCCGACGCACGGGGTGGATCGATCATGGCGACGAGGCCGAGGAACTCGAGCTGCGAGGGGATCGCCGTCGCGGGATCGCGCGGTGCGTCACGACGGACGGCGGTGGCGAGTGCGAGCACCCGCCGGCCCCTCGCCGCAAATGCATCCGCACGAGCGAGAATCCTGGCCGTGTCCAGGGCGCGGTCACACGCATCGCGTGAGCACATCCGCAGGACGCGCTCCGGGGCGCCCTTCACGAAGATGCGCGTGTGAACGCCCTCCCGATGGTAGGTGGCCGCGAACGCAACACCGGGGTCGAAGGGGCGCTCGGCGATGCGCGGCCAGCGCTCCGCGAGGCTCGGGCGTTCGAGGCCGGCCTTGGCGGCGACGACGAGGAGGGCGACCTCGGTCGGATCCCCGGAGGGCACGAACCCCTCCGCGCCTCGCGTGATCCGCGCGTCGTTGCAGAGACTGGCTCCGGTCAGCACCCATCGGAGCGTCTCGTGCTCGCTGAGGTTTACCGGCCCGCGGGCCCCCCGGACATCACCGGTGTCGTATCCGACGCCCCTCGCTTCGTAGGTTTCCCCGCCCGCGAAGAGCTCGACCACGGTCATGTGGTTCTCGGTCAGCGTCCCGGTCTTGTCCGTGCCGATCACCGTGCACGAGCCGAGGGTCTCCGCAGCGGGCAGTTGCCGAACGACGGCTCCCTGACTCGCCATGCGGCGCACGCCGATGGCGAGGGTCACGGTGAGGACGATCGGCAGCCCCTCGGGCACGGCGGACACGGCCAAGGCGGAGATGGTGAGCAGGAGCTCCGCCACGGCGCCCCCGTGGAGGAGGCCGGCCAGCAGGCCCACGCACCCCATTAGCCCTACGCCCAGGGCGATCTGTCGAGCGAGTCGGGTGACCCGCCGCTGCAGCGGGGTCTCCACGGCGGTCGTGCGCCCGAGCGCGCTGGCGATCGCGCCCAGTTGCGTCCCGTGCCCGGTCGCCGTCACGACGCCCTGGGCACGGCCACGCGTCACCGTGGTCCCGGCGAACAGCATCGAGGCGCGGTCGGCCACCGGTGAGTCGCGCGCGACCGCGTCCTCTGCCTTCCCGACCGGGACCGACTCGCCCGTGAGCAGCGACTCATCGACCTCGAGGGCGGCAGCCTCGACCAGCCGGAGATCCGCCGGCACGCGTGTGCCGGCCTCGACGAGGACGAGGTCTCCCGGGACCAGCTCGCGTGCGTCGACAAGCGCCCGCCGTCCGCCGCTCAGCCTCACGGCCCGTGGCGGACTCAGGCGTTGCAGCGCCGCCATGGCGCGCTCGGCCCGGTACTCCTGAAGGAATCCGACCACGGCATTGACCGTGAGGACGAGCGCGATCGCCAGCGAGTCCACGTACTCGCGTAGCACGAGGGTGAGCGCGAGCGCCGCGAGCAGGATGTAGATCAGCGGACTCTGGAACTGGCGGACGAAGACCCCGAATGCTGAAACACCGCTGGCGACCCGGACCTCATTCCATCCATACCGCTCGCGCCGCCGCTCGCGTTCGGCACGTGCCAGTCCGCCCGCCGGGGTCACCAGCCGTTCCAGCACCACTCCCGCCGCGAGTGCCCACGGTTCGTCGGGCACCACGGGCGTCGACGTTGGCGCCCCACCGTCCCCGCCCATGCACGCGCTCCCCTTCAGACCGGGCGCCGCCATCCTGCTGGCCCCGCGGGCAATCGTCGGATCCCTGCCGAGAGCCGCATGGCAGTCCCGTTCATCGATCCGTGCACCGTCTCCATCAGGGTGGCGGCGCCTCGGCGGAACGAGGGCGACCCGCCGACCGTTGCACGCGCCGGACCGAGGCCGTCGGGTATCGCCTACCCCGCGCCGTGCAGAACCGCCGTGGGTGTCTCCTCCAGGGGACGCCAGCGATCCGCCATGCGGGCCGTAACCGCCGGCATCGTCGTGTACTCCATCTCATGCAGCGGGAGACGGTGCGGCTCGAACGGGCCGTGGCGGCGCAGGTAGTCTGCGACGAGGTTGGCTTCCGCCCGCGCGCGGTCAAAGGCCGGGTCGTCGAAGAGGTCGCGGGGACCGATCAGCCGGCCGTCCGCGACCTGGAACCCGAGCGCGCTCACGCGGGGCGGCCCGTCGAAGCGGGATGGGTGCGCCTGCGAGACGCTCACGGGCATCCACGGGCCATGGTGTGAGCCACGCATAAACCCCTCAACGGCCCACGCCGTGGCGTAGGGCTCCAGGACCTCGCCCACGGCGGGGAAGATGCCCTGACATCTGACGATTGCTGCCGGATCGTCTTTGCCGACGTACCGCCCGGCGATCAGTGACAGCCGGTCAGTCGTCGACACCGCGGCGACCTCGCCCGTCTCCCGCGAGAAGACGCGCTTCACCGCGTACCGTCCGGGCGATCCGATGAAGGCGAGGAGGTCATAGGTCTCTTCCGGGCAATCGAGCCGGAGCGAGCGGTGCTCCTGCACGTCCTGGACGTCAAACGTGAAGCCGCGGTGGAGCGTCTCCGCAATGACGAGGCCGGCGGTGTTGAACGGGTCGGCAAACGTCTTGAAGAACGGAAGGTTGAACGAACCGGCAGACGTCTTGTCGCCCATGAAGACCACGACCGGCTCGGAGGTGCGCTCCTCGAACTCCATTTCCGCGGACCCCGGTCCCGCCCCACGGACGTTGCCGGAGAATGCGTCGGCGAGCAGGTCCTGGCCCGCGCCGTACAGGTGCAGTCGCCGGGCAACCTCGGTGCCGGCGACGAAGGTGTCCCACGCGAGTTGATGGATGGTGCGGTCGTTCTCCCCACGGTCGTGGGACATGATCAGGAACACATCGTCTCCGCACGTGTGAACCTGCCCGTCAATGAGGACGCCCGTCCGACAGGCCTCCTCCAGTCGCTCGGCGGCCGTGCTCACTACGTCCGGATGGCATGCTGAGTGACCGACGAACCCGCCGACGTCGGCTTTGATCACGCTCAGTGTCTGAGGCATCTGGTCCTCCCTGCTGCCAAGGCGACCGACCCCCGTGTGACGCTACCCAGCGGGTGTCGCCCCGTCATGGCCCAACGGTCCCAACGTCCGCGTGACCGCCGGTGGGGATCCTGGAGTTGCCTTCACGGCACACGGACTTCCCACGGACGCGTGCCACGGGGGCGTGGTGCCCCCT
>JBFWQJ010000254.1:0-4460 GCA_050249515.1 Dehalococcoidia bacterium
AGCGAGCTCTACATCGCGGGGCAGACGGCAGGGACGCCGTCCGGCGGCACCTTCGCGGCGTGGGTGTGGGGCCCGGGCGATGGAGAGGCGCGACGGGTGTTCGAGTGGTTCGGCGGCAACAAGATCGCTGAGTACGGCGACACGAGCGCACACGTCTTCCCGTTGGGCCAACTGCTGGCGTACGCCGATGGGAGCGGGATCAGGCTCCGCGACCTTTCGACAGGCATCGACCGCCTTGTTGTCCCAAATGGGGCTGGCCCCTGCCCCGGCGCAGCGTGCTACGGGAACTTCCAGCCGAGGTGGTCGGCCGATGGGCGCTCCCTGTATTACCTCAGGATCTTCTACGAGGGCGGGATATGGAGGGTCATCCCGGTGGAGCCGCGTGATCCGTTGGAGGCGTCCGCAATCTCGGCACGTCACGCCGGCACTGTCCTCGGCTGGTCAACAACGGGCGACGAGACCTGCGGGAACGACCAGCCCTCGGATTCGTGGACCGCACAGCTCCGGGTGAGCAACGGCTCGCCCGAGCCCCTGCCGTCGGCGGTAGAGGAGACATACGTTGCCGGGTGCGCCTGGTCGCCGAACGGCGACGTTGCAGCATGGGCGTCCATCGGTGATCGCTTGATTCCGCGAGTTCGATACGTCGCGATCTACGACTCCGGTACGCGGCTGGTCGATGCGGTTCGGATCACCACGAGTCAGGCGATCGTCGGCTGGCTCCCCGACGGTTCCGGGCTCGTCCTCAGGACCTTCGGGGAGCCAGCCACGTTCTTCGTCCTCGACCGCGCGGGGACGTTGTCGCCGCTCGACCTCGAGGCCGACGAGATCCTCGACATCCTGCCGGAGTAGCGCAGCGCGCTAGAGCTTGGTGCGGAGGATCGCGGGGGTGGAGGGCTTCGGGCTGCCGCCGGTGGGTTCCACCGTCAGCGCGACTTCCTCGCCGCTCTTCAGGGTGAACTCGAAGTCGCCGCGCCACCAGCCCTTCGCGTTGGTGTTGCAGGAGCCGAGGCTCAGCCACTTGCCGTCGCGGATCGCCCAGACCTGGTACTGACGGCCCTCCGGCAGCGCCTCGATCCCGTCCATCGTCACGGTCACGCGGTCGGTGCCCTCGATGCCGGCGAAGCGCACGAGCTGGCCCGTGGGGCTGCGCATCTCGTAGGAGTAGCGCACGGCCTGCTGCGCCTCCGGGGCGCTGCGGACGCCGGCGAACCACCCCGCGCCGAACATGACGATCGCGATCGCCGCGACCGCGCCCAGCGACCACCAGCCGGCACCCCACACGGGCCGCGAGCGCAGCGGCGTCACGCGCCCGTCGCGGGCGGCAGCGTCGAGTTCGTCGTCCTCGAGGTCCACGCCGTCGTCCAGCAGGTCGTCGAGGTCGCCGTCGCTGTCGGGGAAGGCGTACAGCGGCATGGGGCCGGGGACGGCGCGCACGCGGTCACGCAGTTGCGCGGAGGGGGCGTCGTCCAGCAGCGCGAGCGCCATGCCGGTCGCGCGCAGCTCCACCAGCTCCTCGTCGTGCTCGCGGCAGGTCGCCAGGTGCGCCTCCACCTCGGCCGCCTCGTGCTCATCGAGCGCGTCCAGCATGTAGCCGGGGAGCAGGTCCTGGACGTCTTCGCAGGTCATCGCTGCACCTCCGTCCGGAGGGCGCTGCCGAGGCGCGCCATGGCGAGGCGGAGGCGGCTCTTCACCGTCCCCAGCGGGATCTCGTTCCGCTCCGCGGTCTCCCGCAACGTCAGCGATTCGAAGTAGACGCTGCGCACCACCAGTCGTTGCTCCTCCGGCAGCCCTGCCAGCAGTTCCCGCAGCCGCGCGCGCAGGGACGCCTCTGAGATGGCGGTCACCACGTCGTCCAGCGCGGCCTCCGCGCGTTCGTCGATCTGTGCGAGGTACCCGGCGTCCATCTGCGTCACGCGCGCTCCTCGGCGGCGGCGCACGGCGTCGATCGCGCGCCGGTGCACCATCGTCATGACGAGCGAGTCGATCCGGCCGTCCGGCTGAAGGCTCGGCGCGCGCTCCCAGAGCTGCGCGAAGGCCTCATGCACGGCGTCCTCCGCGGCGTCGCGGTCGCCCAGGACGCGCCGCGCGAGCGCGAACGCGCGCTGTCCCACCGCGTCGTACAACTCGGCCAGCGCCTCCGCGTCCCCTTCGCGCAGGCGCGCGGCGACGTGGGTGAGCGCCAGGTGCCCGTCACCACTACCTCGCACGGCCATACGTCGTGGATCACCGTCCCAGCACGTCCGCCCGCCCCATCCGGGGCGCCCGCGACGCGCCATTGCTCATCATACATACGGTCTGCGCCGGTCCCGCGGTTTCGCATCCCGCAGTCGGAGTGATCCGGCCGGCGCCCCGGCGCGAGTAACCGGAGACGCGTTCCCACCGCGCCGACGGATGCCGAGGTGCGTCATGCGTGACGCCTCCGACCAGCGCGAACAGGGGCCTACACCCCGGCCCCCCGGGCGCCGCCCGGGGCGTGAGCGGCCCGCCGCTCCGCCCGCGACTTCGACCGCGAGTTCGACCGGCATCGACGCCGACCCGGGCGTCGCGATCCTCGACCGCTGCCCGAACCTCGGGCGGCTGCTGGAGCACATCGTGCGGGAGCAGCGCCCGGACCTGACGGTGCGCGCGTTCAGCGACGCAGCGGAGGCGGAGCGCTGGGTGGCCGCCGCCCCCGGCCCCGTCCTGGTGATCGCCGACCACGAGGTGGGCGAGCGGGCGGCGGAGCAGGTGGCCGCGTGGCGATCGCGCGGCGGGCCGGTGCGCCTCGTCGTGCTCGCGGACCCGGAGGAGGGGGCGGCGTGCGCGCTGGCGACCACGCCGCGGCCGGTGCGGCTGGAGGCGTGGCGGCGGTGCATCGACGAGGCACTCGCCGCCTCCGGCGCGTGGCATACTGCCGCCACATGGCGAACGCCCCCGGCCCCCGGCGCCTCGTCCTAGCGCTCGCCGCGCTGCCGCTGCTGCTCGCGTGCACGGTGCCCGCCGCGCCCGCACCGGCCGCGCCGCCGGCGCCCCCCGCCCCGGCCGTCGGACGCACCGACACAGCCACCTCGACGCCGAGCGCGAGCCCGACAGCGACGCCGACCGCGACCCCGACGCCCCGCACGCGGATGGTCGTCCCGGCGGGGGCCGTCGAGGTCGAGCGGGGCACCTCGGCGCGGCGCGAGATCGCGTTCACGTTCGACTGCGCCGCGCACTCCGGGCCGACCGACGAGATCCTGCGCGTGCTGCGCGAGGAGCGCGTGCGCGTGACGTGGTTCATGGTCGGCGTCTGGGCGCGCGACCACCAGGAGCTGACGAAGGAGATCGCGCGCGAGCACGAGATCGCGAACCACTCGTGGGCGCACCCGGACTACCGCGACCTGTCCGCCGCAGAGATCGCGGCCGACCTGGAGGAGAACGAGCGGTTCCTCCTCGCGCTCACCGGTCAGACCACGAAGCCGCTGTGGCGCGCACCCTCGGGCGCTCGCGACCAGCGCGTGCTGGAGGCCGCCGCGGCCGCGGGCTGGCCGCTGCACATCTTCTGGACGATCGGCCATGACGAGCGCGGCATCGTCACCGGCGACACGGGCGACTGGCGCGGCATCCCCGCCGCCGAGGTGTGGGCGAACACGGTGCGCGCGGCGGGGCTGGGCCCCGGGCTGATCACCGTGAGCCACTGCGACGCGCCCGCGACCGCGCAGGTGATGCGCGACACGATCCGCCTGTTCCGCGAGCGCGGACTGGAGATCGTCACCGTCTCCGAACTGCTGCGCCCCTAGCGCGTGCCGATCGCCCGGGCCTCGACGCTACGCCGGCACGCCGAGGTAGCGGAGGATGCCGTCCGCGATCCCACGTGCGACGTGGGCGCGCACGTTGGGGTCGGCGAGGAGCGCGGCGTCCTGCGGGTTGGAGACGAACAGCGTCTCCAGCAGCGCGGCGGGCATGTTCGTCGGCTCCTTCACGGGGCCGGGCGTCCCGTCCCGCTGGGTGGTGGCGCCGCCCGGCGAGAGGACGAACAGGCCGATGCAGCGCCCCTGGTTGTTGCGCCAGCACGCGGCGTCGATGACGCCTCGGTCGACCGAGGGGTGCCCGGCGTTGGTCATCCCCGCGAGCGCGCCGTCCACGATCGCGCGCGCCAGGCGGCGGCTGTCGTCCGCGTACGGGCGTCGCGAGTCGTAGTACGCCTCGACGCCGCGGAGCGATCCGTCGCTCGACCCGTTCGAGTGCAGTGAGACGAAGATGTCCGCACCCACGCGGTTCGCGGCGGCGGTGCGCGCCTGCAGGTCCGCGCGCTGCGCCGCGCGTGTGTCGCCGGGGCTCGTGACGAGGCCGGTCGCGCGACCGCTGTCCTCGCGCGTCAGGTAGACCTGCACACCGGCCGCCTTCAGGTGCGTCGCGACGCGCTGCGCCATGTCGAGGTTGGAGTCGCGCTCCACGATGCCGTAGGCCGCGGCGCCGCTCTCGTCACCGCCGTGCCCCGG
>JBFWQJ010000255.1:0-4425 GCA_050249515.1 Dehalococcoidia bacterium
ACGAGGAGCGCGCCGCCCCCGGCATCAAGGGCCCGGCTGACTACAAGGGCCGCACCGTCGGCTTCACGGCCGGCATCGTCCCCGCCGAGCTCGCGGGGATGCTGAAGAGCGTCGGCCTGACGAGGAACGACGTGAAGCTCGTGAGCGTCGGCTTCGACCCGCGCGAGTTCATCGAGAAGAAGGTGGACGTCTACCCGGTGTTCCTGAGCAACGAGCCGGACACGATCCGCAAGGCCGGCGTGGACATCGCCGTGATCGACCCGCATGACTACAACGTGCCCACGCTGGGGCTCACGTACCTCGTGCACCGCGACACGGTGACGCAGCGCGCGGACATCGCGGAGCGCTTCCTGCGCGCCACGCTGCGCGCGGCGAAGTGGATCGAGGCGAACCCGGACGCGGCGATCGAGATCACGCTGAAGCACGCGAAGGGCGCGGAGCCGACGCACCAGCGCTTCCTGCTGGGCGTGGACCTGCAGAACGCGAAGCGCGCGGACGGCATGGGGCGCGCGGACGCCGCGCAGTGGCAGGGCCTCGCGGACCTGCTGACCAGCTACAAGGTGCTGCCGAAGCAGATGGATGCGAAGCAGGCCGTGGACTTCAGCATCGTGGACCGGCTGTACGCGTCCGGGCAGATCAAGTAGCGCGGGCGCGCTACGGCACGGGGGCGGGGAGGACCGCGACAACCTTCCCGTCCACGTGCAACTCGAACTCCCAGCGCCCGGAGCCCAGCGCGCGGCCCGGCGCGTAGCCGATCCACGCGCGGCCGCTGTCCCCGTAGTCCCAGCGCAGCGGCGGCGAGGTGTACACGCGCTGGTTGTTGTGGAAGACGATCCAGTCCAGCGTCTGCGCCGACTCCATCCCCGAGAACTCGAAGAACGCCAGCGCCTGCGTGGAGTCCTTCGAGAGCGCCGCGGCGGGCTTCGCGTCTGGCGTCGCCGCCGACCCCGCGCCGTCCGGCGTCACCTTCGACTCCCGCGCCTCCACGCCGACGAGCGCCGTCGACTGGGCGCGCAGCGCGCCACCGGCCCACACCTCGATGCGCCAGCGCCCGCGCGGGATGCCGGCGGCGCCGGGCGCCGTGATGCGGTCGCCCTGCACCGCGACGCCGCGCCCGTCCCAGCGGTACGAGGACGACAGCGAGTCCTGCGGCACGTTGTCCAGGAACCAGCGTTCCTCGATGACCGTGGCGGCGGGGACGCCCTCCAGCACGTACTCGTAGTAGAGCGCGGGGCGTCCGGCCGGGAAGCGCGTGCCGTAGTCGAAGAGGTCACGCGTGCCGGCGCTCTGGATCGCGTTCGCGCCGAAGACGGGCGCGCTCACCCACATCGGCCCGGCCGGCAGCGGCTTCGCGGTGCCCGGGACGTTGTTCTGCATCTGCATCGGCACCTGGTAGCGCGCCGTCTCCTTGCGCGCCCGCTCGATCACCGGCTGCGCGAGCTCCAGCGGGCGCAGTTGGCCGACCTCCGCCGCCGGGACGTAGTGGTCCTGCGCGAGCATGCCGACGAGGGCGCCCGACTGGTTGAACGCGCCGCCGCCCGCCGCGCCGTACGGCATGCGCACGTCCGTCTTGAGCCACGTCCGGTTGGTGATGCCGGGTGCGCCCCGGATGCCGGTGATGCTCGCCTTGCTGATCACCAGCGACTGCGGCCGACCCCCGCCGTCCGGGCCGGGGTGTCCGAACACGCGCAGCGTGAGCCCCGCCGCCGCCGTCCGCGCGTCGCCGAGGTTCACGCGTGGCAGGTTGAACTTCGACGCCGTGAGCGAGACGGAGCCCGCGTCGCGCATGACGCGCAGCACGGCGATCCCGTTGGCCGGGTCCGCGGCGACGAGGTCGGCCTCGAACTCCGGCGCGGGCGCCTCGCCCAGCTTGCGGTTCGTGGAGATGAGGATGGTGGAGTACGCCGGCGTCCCGTCCGCGGCGTAGGGCTGCACCACGGCGTACGAGGTGAGGATGAGCCGCTGCTCCGCGTCCACCACGATCCCGGAGCCGCTGCGCGCGATCTGGGGCGGCTCGCCCTCCTTCGGCGTCGCGGGCTGCACCTGCACGATCGAGAGCGCCAGCTGCGCGTCCGGGATGGCGGTGGGGCCGCCCTGGTCGGCGCTGGGCGCGATCATCGCGGGGGTGGCGGTCGGCCGGCCGGTCAGGCCGTTGCCGGGGATGATCTTGGCCACACGCTGGCAGCCCGTCGCGGCGACCGCGACGAGGATCATCAGGGCCATGAGCCATGGGTGCCGCCGCGTTCCCATCAGGGGGAACCGTACCGGAGCGTCCGTGAACCTGCCACCCTGCCCAGTTCCGAACACGGCGCGTGGACGGGTCGCGTTAGACTCGGCGCGGAGCTAGAAGGGGGACACGTGAGCTACACCGAGATCGAGTACGACGTCAGCGACCGCATTGCCACCATCACGCTGAACCGGCCGGAGCGCATGAACGCGTTCAGCGAGCACATGCTGGGCGAGTGGGCGGACGCGATCCGCCGGTCGCAGGACGACGACGGCGTCCGCGCGGTCATCGTCACCGGTGCGGGCCGCGCCTTCTGCGCCGGCGCCGACCTGCGCGCGACGGGCAGCGAGGACCGCGTGCTGCTGGCGGACCTGAACCCCGGTCAGCGCCGCAACTCGCTCCGCCTCTCGGTGCACCGTGTCCCGCAGGCGCTCCAGTACCTGGACAAGCCGTACATCGGCGCGGCGAATGGTGCGGCGGTCGGGGCGGGCATGGACATGTTCTCCATGACCGACCTCCGCTTCGCCTCGGACGCCGCGCGCTTCGGGATGTCGTACGTGAACGTGGGCCTCGTCCCCGGCGACGGCGGCGCCTGGCTGCTGCCGCGCCTGGTCGGCATGCAGAAGGCGCTGGAACTGATGTGGACCGGCGAGCTCTTCAACGCTGAAGAGGCCCTGCGGATCGGCTACGTGATGAAGGTCGTCCCGCACGACTCGCTCATGGAGGAGACCCGCGCCTACGCCATGCGCCTCGCGGACGGCCCCCCGATCGCGATGCAGATGATGAAGCGCCTCGTCTACCGCGCCACCGACCAGAACTTCATGGAGGCGCTGGAGGCCGCGCAGGCCGCGTTCACCATCGTCCAGTCGACCGAGGACTACAAGGAGGGCCCGCTGGCCTTCCGCGAGAAGCGAAAGCCCGTCTTCAAGGGCATCTAGCTCCTCCCGCCGCCCTCACCCGCAACGCCCGCGCCGGATCCCGGCGCGGGCGTTAGCATTCGTTTCACGAGTTCTCAACGGCGGTATCACCATGTCGTCGCACGATGGTGAGGCGACGCCGCTGTGGCGTCGTGGAGGAGAGAGCCATGACCAGGAAGCCGTGGATCCTGTCCGTCGTCCTCGCGCTCGTCGTCGTCGGGTCGATGAGCCTCGGCGCGATCATCGCGACGCGCGCCGGCAGCGGGGCGGGGCCAGCGCAGACGCTGGTGCGTAACGAGGTCGCGACGCGCAGCAGCACGCAGCCCGTCGCCGCGCCCGCGGTCACGCTCGCGAACGGCGGCATCGCCGACGTGGTCGCGCGCACCCGGAAGTCCGTCGTGCTGATCGAGGGCGGCAACGCCGCCGGATCGGGCGTCGTCGTCGACAACGAGGGGCACATCGTCACCAACTACCACGTGGTGGAGGGGCAGCGCACGCTGAAGGTGATCCTGGAGGACGGCACCGCCTCGCGCGCGACCGTGCTCGGCACCGACCCCAGCACCGACCTGGCCGTGCTCCGCTCCGAGTTCCCGAAGGACAAGCTGTTCCCGGCCACCCTCGGCGACTCCAGCGTGATGCGCGCGGGTGACGCCGTGTACGCCATCGGCTCGCCGTTCAGCCAGTCGTTCACCGTCACGTCGGGCATCATCAGCGCCACCGGCCGGAGCACGCAGTCCTCGTTCACGGGGCGCTCGATCCGCGACGTGCTCCAGACGGACGCGGCCGTGAACCCGGGCAACTCCGGCGGCCCGCTCTTCAACCTGGAGGGCGAGGTGGTCGGCATCAACACCTCGATCGAGAACCCGAACGGCCGCTTCTTCGTGGGCCTCGGCTTCGCGATCCCGTCGAACACCGTGCTCCGGCTGGTGCCGGACCTGATCGCCGGCAAGACCGTCCCGCACGCGCAGCTGGGCGTCAGCGTCATGTCGCTGGACGAGGTCGTCGCGCAGGACCTGGGGCTGAACGTGGGGCGCGGCCTGTACGTGACCTCCGTGCAGCCGTCCTCCGCGGCGGCGCGCGCCGGCATCGTGCCGGCGGAGGCGGCAGCGCGGCCGCCGGGCAAGGGCGGCGACGTGATCGTCGCCATCAACGGCAAGGAGGCGCGCGAGTTCGTCGACCTCGCCCGCGCGGTGGACGCCACGGACGTCGGCGGCTCGCTCACGATCACCGTCCTGCGCAACGGCCAGCGCATGGACCTGCAGGCCACGCTGCAGCCCTGGG
>JBFWQJ010000256.1:0-4378 GCA_050249515.1 Dehalococcoidia bacterium
GGTACCCCGACGGCGCCGCGAGCCACCGCCGCCGCGTCCGCATCGACGTCGGGTGTTGGGGCGGAGGTGTGGGTGTGAGGGTCATGGGGGGAGTCTAGCGGGAGGTGGCACGGGGTTTCACGATGCGGGCGTCAGGGGTGTCAAAGTCGGGTGCAGGCCGTGGCTCCCACCGTGCGCCCCATTCGGTTGTCATGAGCACCAGAACCGCGGCAGTCACGATCATCAGCGCCCAGAAGAGGTGTGACTCGACGTCTTCCGGAGGAAACCGGGCGGGCCATTCTTTGACGATGAGGCCAGTCCAGATGATCGACACATAGCGGCTGACCCATAGGTTGACGCCGGAGACGGAGTAGTGATCTTCGGCAAGAACGGTCTTGTGCAGGGGGCCCTGGATGTGATCCTCAAGGAGGTCGACGTGGCGTTCCCAGTTCTCCTGCCAGTACTTGCTTCCTCGGTTCACCAGATACCACGCCACGGATAGGACGAGCCCTACGCAGGCGAGAAGAGATAGCATGAAGTCTTGCCCGTCGAAACGTTTCGCTGAAAGGACTACGCCGTAGACCGCCACGCTGGCGCCGATGAGCGTAGCGAAGTACTTCGTCCGTTCCCAAGAGAGCTGGATCTCGAGCTTCCGGGTGTCCAAGGCTTGCGCTAATGCGGCAGCCTCCCGTCCGTCGAAGAGCCCCCGATAGTCTCGCCGGCGGGTGATGCGTCGCATGGACTCTCCCAAGGTGTCGCCTCGCGGGATGGTACCGACTTCCCCCGCTCCTCGCCCCTTCCCGCCCCCTCCCGTATCCTGTTCCCACGTCGCTCGCGGTGGGCGGCGAGCATTGGCGCGGCGCCCCGCCCCCTTCGGGCTGCCGAGGCGCGCGCCCCGTCCGAGGAGTCCGAGCGTGGAGCCAGTTGTCGCCGTCATCGGGGCCACCGGTGCCGTGGGGGATGTGTTCCTCCGCGTCGCCGAGCAGCGCGAGTTCCCGATGAAGCAGCTCAAGCTCCTCGCCAGCCCCCGCTCCGTGGGCAAGCAGCTCACGTTCCGCGGCCAGCAGATCTCGGTGGAGGACACCACCGAGCAGACGCTGGAGGGGGCCGACATCGTCTTCTGCTCCGCCTCCAGCGCGGTCTCGAAGCAGTGGGGCCCGTGGCTGCGCCAGCGCAACGCCGTGATGATCGATGACGGCTCCGCGTTCCGCATGGACGCGGACGTCCCGCTGGTCGTCCCGGAGGTCAACGGCGACGACCTCGAATGGCACAAGGGCATCGTCTCGATCCCGAACTGCACCACCACGCCGCTGGTGATGGCGCTGAACGCGATGCGCCAGGTGGCGCCGCTGCGCCGCGTCACCGCGGCCAGCTACCAGGCCGTCACGGGCACCGGCGCCGCCGCGAAGGCGGAGCTGGAGGCGCAGATCGGCGCCCTGGGCCGCGGCGAGGCGGTCCCCGCCCCCTCCGTGTACCCCGTCCAGATCGCGATGAACGTCCTGCCGCAGGTGGACGACTTCGACGAGGACGACTACACGAAGGAGGAGCTGAAGATGCGCAACGAGACGCGCAAGATCCTCCACCTCGACACGCTGCCGTTCGCGGCGACCTGCGTGCGCGTGCCCGTGGTCGTCTCCCACTCGGAGGCGGTGCACGTGGAGTTCACGTCCGAGGCGCCGATCCCGCGGATCATCGAGGCGCTGAAGTCGCAGGCCGGCGTCGTCGTCGCGGAGGACCCGAAGACGTACATGACGCCGCTGCAGGCGGCCGGGGACGACCTGGTGTACGTCTCGCGCATCCGTCGCGACCCCACGGTGGAGCACGGCCTCGTCTTCTGGTGCGTCACGGACAACCTGCGCAAGGGCGCCGCGACCAACGCGATCCAGATCGCAGAGGAGATGCTGCGCCGCAACCTGGTCCCCGGCGCGAAGTAGGCCCGTACCCCTCGCCTCGACGTCCCGCGCGCGCCCGTCGACAGGATGTGGACGGGATGCGTCCGTTCGCCCGTGACAGGGGTGTGCGGCGGGTGTAGCATCCGAATTCACCCGGCTGTAGTACGCCCGTTCGCGTAACTGCTTACTCAGACTCTTCGAATCGCCCTCGATGTTCACCCACCTCCACACCCACACCGAGTTCTCGCTCCTCGACGGTCTCTCGAAGATCGATCCGCTGATGGCGCGAGCGCGCGAGGTGGGGCAGCAGGCGCTGGCGATCACCGACCACGGCGCGCTCTACGGGGCGATCGAGTTCTACCAGGCGGCGAAGAAGCACGAGATCAAGCCGATCATCGGCATCGAGGCGTACGTCGCGCCGGGCTCGCGCTTCGAGAAGGACCCGAAGCAGCGCTGGCCGTTCCACCTGACGCTCCTCGCGCAGAACGAGACCGGCTACCGCAACCTGCTCAAGCTCTCGTCCGCGTCCCACCTCGAGGGCTTCTACTACCGGCCGCGCATGGACCGGGAGCTGCTGGAGGCGCACAGCGAGGGCCTGATCGCGCTGTCCGGCTGCCCGTCCGGCGAGTTCATGACTGCCCTCCGCGCCGACGACGAGCAGAAGGCTCGCGAGGTGGTCGGGTACTACAGCGACCTGTTCAAGGGGCGCTACTACCTCGAGGTCATGGAACACGGCATGGAGCAGTTCACCAGGCTCATGCCGGACGTCTTCCGCATCGCGAAGTCCATGGACCTGCCGACGGTCCTCACGAACGACTCGCACTACACGACGCCGGACCAGCACCGCGCGCACGACGTGCTGCTGTGCATCGGCTCCAACAGCACCATGCTGGACGCGAACCGCTTCAAGCTGGACAGCGACCAGTTCTACCTCAAGTCAGAGGCGGAGATGCGTGCGCTGTTCCCGGACCACCCGGAGGCGGCCGACAACACGTGGGCGATCGCGGAGCAGGTGGACCTCAACCTGCACTTCGACCGCACCATGCTCCCCGACCCCGGCGTCCCCGACGGGCTGACCGCGCGCCAGTACCTGCGCCGGCTGACCGAGGAGGGCCTCCGCCGCCGCTACCCGCACCACACGGACGAGCACATCGAACGGCTCAACTACGAGCTGAGCGTGGTGGAGCAGACCGGGTTCGACGAGTACATGCTGATCGTGCGCGACATCGCGCAGTTCGCGAAGAGCCACGGCATCAAGATGGGTGTGCGCGGCTCCGCGGCCGCCTCGATCATCCTGTACACGCTCGACGTCACGGACATCGACCCGCTGGAGTACGGGCTGGTGTTCGAGCGCTTCCTCAACCCGGAGCGCATCGGCATGCCGGACGTGGACTTCGACTTCGCGGACGACCGCCGCGAGGAGATCATCCGCTACACCGCGGAGAAGTACGGCCGCGACCGCGTGGCGCAGATCGGCACGTTCGGGACGCTGGGCGCGAAGGCCGCGATCCGCGACACCGGCCGCGCGCTGGGCCTGGACTTCGGTGCCGCCGACCGCATCGCCCGCATGATCCCCGAGGTGCTGAACATCAGCCTCGACGAGTCGCTGAAGCAGTCGCCTGAACTGAAGGCCGCCTACGAGGCGGAGGAGTCCACGAAGGACCTGGTGGACACCGCCCGCCAGCTGGAGGGCGTGGCGCGCCACGCCAGCACGCACGCCGCCGGCGTCGTCATCTCGCGCGAGCCGCTGACGGAGGTCGTGCCGCTGCAGCGCGCGACGAAGAAGGACGCCGACGAGGAGACCGCGCTCCCCACCACGCAGTGGGCGATGGCGGAGATCGACAAGATCGGCCTCCTGAAGATCGACTACCTCGGCCTGACGAACCTCACGATCCTCGCCCGCGCGATCGAGCTGATCGAGCGGCAGCGCGGCGATCGCGTGGACCTGTGGAAGATCCCGGACGCGGACCCCGCCACGGCGCAGCTGCTGGGCGACGGCGAGACGTTCGGCGTGTTCCAGATGGAGTCCGCGGGCATGCGTCGCTACGTGGTGGAGCTGAAGCCGCAGAACATCCGCGAGCTCTCCGCCATGGTCGCGCTGTTCCGCCCCGGCCCGCTGGAGCACATCCCGACGTACATCGATGTGAAGCACGGGCGCGCGGCGGTGAACTACCCGCACCCGGACCTGGAGCCGATCCTCGCGGAGACGTACGGCGTCATCACCTACCAGGAGCAGGTGCTCCAGATCGCCCGCAAGTTCGCCGGCTACACGCTGGGCCAGGCGGACGTCATGCGGAAGGCGATGGGCAAGAAGATCGCCTCCGTCATGCTCGAGGAGCGCGAACGCTTCATGGCCGGCGTGCGCGCCTCGGGTTACGAGGAACGCCTGGGCGAGCAGCTCTTCGACCTCATCGAGCCGTTCGCGGGGTACGCGTTCAACAAGGCGCACGCCGTCTGCTACGGCACGATCGCCTACCAGACGGCGTACCTGAAGGCGCACTACCCCG
>JBFWQJ010000257.1:0-4362 GCA_050249515.1 Dehalococcoidia bacterium
TGTTCCTGCTCGGCCTCGGCTGGTCGTGCACGCTCATCGGCGGGTCGACGCTGCTCACCGAATCGGTGCGCGTGGAGGAGCGCCCCGGCGTGCAGGGCACCGCGGACCTGGTGATGGGGGTCGCGGGGGGCAGCGCGGGGTTGCTGTCCGGCATCGTCGTCGCGACGGCGAGCTACGCGCTGCTGAACCTCATCGCCACCGTCCTCGTCGTCCCGATGATCATCTTCGCCGTCCGGAACCTGCCGCGCGCGCCCCGCGCGGCGGTGGAGGTGGGCGCGCCCGAGCGCCGCATGGAAGGAGACCCGCGATGACCGAGGAGCGCCGCATCCCTCGCTACGACGAGCTTCCCGCGATCGAGCTCACGGGCGACCGCCACGCGTGGCACGTCTGGGGCGAGGGCGACCAGCTGGGCACCATCAACTTCCTCACACCGGAACGCGTCGCGGCGGCGGCGCGGCTCGTCCGGCAGGGGCGGGTGATCAGCCTCAACCTGCCGTTGGACCAGCCCTACCCGAGCCTGATGGACGACAGCGGGCGCAAGCGCTTCGTCCACCACCAGTACGTGAACCGGGGCGGCCGGGACGACTCGCTGGACGGCTTCTACCTCCAGTTCTCCAGCCAGTGGGACGGGCTGAAGCACATCCGGTATCGCGAGTTCGGCTACTACGGCGGGTTGCAGGACGCCGACCTGGACGACCGCGGCCTGCTCGGCATCGAGCACCAGTCGCGGCACGGGATCGTCGGGCGGGGCGTGCTGCTGGACCTGCCCCGTCACCTGGCGCGGCGCGGCACGCCGCTGACGCCACGCACGCGCGTCCCGGTGGACGGCGCGCTGCTCGAGGAGATCGCGGCGGCGCAGGGCGTCGCGTTCCAGCCGGGCGACATCCTGCTGCTGCGCACCGGGTTCCTCGCGTGGTGGCAGAGCCTGGACCAGCCCGAGCGCGACGCGCTCCACGGGACGCTGCACCCGAACGAGGGCGGCATCGAGTGGGCGGGGCTGGACGCGCACCGCGAGACGGCAGCGTGGCTGTGGGACCACCAGGTCGCCTCGGTCTGCGCCGACAACCCCTCCGTGGAAGCGCTCCGCGTGGAGCGCGAGGTGGGCTTCCAGCACCGCCGCCTGATCGCGCTGCTGGGGATGCCCCTCGGCGAGTTCTGGGACCTCGAGGCGCTCGCCGCGGACTGCGCGCAGGACGGCGTGTACGAGTTCATGCTGACGGGCGCGCCGCTGAACCTGCCGGGCGGCGTCGGGTCGCGGGCGAACGCCTACGCCATCAAGTAGCGGCGCCCCGGCGCGGACGCGCGCGGCGGGGCCGGGGCGGGTACCCTGCGGGTCGGAACGCAGGCAGGGAGCCCGCTCATCGTGTCAGCCTCGATCGCCGCGGTCACGGACGTGCTCACCGGGCGACGCCGGGTGTTCTTCGGCTGGTGGCTGCTCGCTGCCTCGGTCTGCGCGATGGCGCTGGGCTCCGGCACCTCGTTCTGGGCGTTCGGCTTCTACGTGCAGCCGCTGGAGCGCGAGTTCGGCTGGTCGCGTGCCGAGGTCTCCCTCGGCTTCTCCGCTGCCCTCCTCACCAGCGGCCTGAGCGGCCCGCTGGTCGGGCGCTTCATCGACACGCGCGGGCCGCGCTCGGCGATCATCGTGGGCGCGGTGCTCACGGCGCTGTCGTTCCTGCTGCTCGCCACCACGGACGCGCTATGGCAGTGGTACCTCTACTCCTCGATCAACGCGGTCTCGCGGCAGCTGATGTTCTTCATCCCGTTCATGGCGCTCATCTCCCGCTGGTTCGACCGCCGTCGAGGCATCGCGGTGAGCATCCTCGGCACCGGCTTCTCGCTCGGCGGCTTCATCGTCGTCCCGTTCGTGCAGCTGGCGATGGAGGCGCTGGGGTGGCGCGCGACGCTCGTCGGCTCCGGGCTGGCCGTCGCGCTGGTGTTCCTGCCGATCGGCGTGTTCATCGTGCGGAACACGCCGGCTGAGATCGGCCTCGGTACGGACGGCGCGCGCGAGGCGGACGGGAGCGCCTCGCCGCCGCGCGCGGTGGACGGCGTGACGCTGGGCGACGCGATGCGGTCGCCGCTGTTCTGGGCGCTGTCGCTGGGCTTCATGCTGTTCTTCTACGGCATGTTCGGTTGGATGGTGCACCAGGTGCCGTTCTACGAGTCCGTGGGCCTCTCCCGCGGCACGGCCGCGACGATCGTCTCCGCAACCGCGGCACTCAGCATCGGCACGCGGCTCCTCGTGGGCATGGTCGCCGACCGCATCACGCGCTTCGAGCTGGTGGTCGTGGCGCTCGCGTCCACGCTGATGCTGGGCATGGTGACGCTCTCGGTCAGCACCAGCGCGCCGGCGATCGCGCTGTTCCTCGTGCTCTGGGTCGTCGGCACGGCCGGCGGGCCGATGATCGAGTCGCTGCTGCTGACGAGGGCGTTCGGGCTGAAGCATTTCGGCGCGATTCTCGGCTCGGTCGTCGTCGTGGAGACGGTCGGCCAGATCCTGAGCCCGACGATCGCCGGCGCGATCTTCGACGCGACGGGCGCGTACCGCCTGGCGCTCTACATGTTCATGGGCACCTTCGCCACCGCCGCCGCGATGTTCCTCGTCGCGTCGAGGATGCGCCGCCCGTACGAACCGGCCGTGCGCCCGTGAGCCGGGTCGTGCGGACGTGAACTGGCCGGTGCTCATCCTCGGCGTCACGGCGAAGTTCCTGCTGCCGCTGGCGCTCATCCCCTTCCCGTTCGCGGCGGGCTGGGCGAACTTCGTCCTCGACTCGGTCGACGGCGACCTGCTCATCCCGGCGGGTCTGCCGGACCCGCTCTACCAGAACATCGACAAGTCGGCGGACTGGTTCACCTACCTGTGCATCGTGGTTGCCGCGCGCCGCTGGCCGATCTGGCGGCTGATCGTGGCGCTCTTCGTGTTCCGCTCGGTGGGGCAGGCGGCGTTCGTCGTGACGCAGGACGAGTTCGTGTTCTTCCTGTTCCCGAACTTCCTCGAACCCGTCTTCCTCGTCTGCGCGACGATCCTGCGCTTCCGGGGCGCGGACGCGTGGGCCTTCGCGAGCCGCCATCGATGGGTGCTCGGCGCACTGATCGTGCTCTACAAGATGCAGGACGAGTACGTCACCCACGTCGCGAACGTCGACCGCAGCGAGCTCATCGGGCGGCTGTTCTCGTAGCGCGCCCCGCACGAGGTCAGCGGCGCGACCGCTGCCGGCCGCGCAGCGCGTGCTCGATGAGCCCGGTCGCGGCGCCCCAGACGACATGTGCACCGACCATCAGCGCCACGCGGCCGCGAGGATGCTCCGTCGCGGGACGCAGGATGCCCGCGGCCGGCAGCGCACCGAGGTAGGCCGCCGTCCACACGGCGAGCCCGTGCACGACGCCGCTGCCGCACGCCGCGAGCATCGAACGCGTCGGGTACGCCGCGAGCGGCACAGCGGCCGCGCCCCCGAAGCCGATGTGCGCGATCAGAGTCAGCACGCCCGGCAGGGGGCCGGGCAGTTGCCGCAGCCCGAGCGCGCGACGCACCCGGTCCGTGATCAGTCGAGGCGGCAGCGGGTACCGCTCGCGCCTGGGCAGTCGCCGGAACGCGACGACCATGAACGCCGTCATCGCCAGCGTCGCCAGGGCCCCCGCGACCGCGAACCGTGTCGCCGTCCGCGGCGTCCCCGCGGCCTCGGCCGCGCGGCCGGGGAGACCGTGCCCCGTCGTCTCGCTCATGGACGCCGCCTGTTCCCGCGTTGGCGTGCCGACCGCTCGCCCTCCCCATCATGGCGGCGACCGGCGACGAACACGCCCCGTGGGCGTGCACGCCGCGCCGCGCGCCGTGTCGACCTCGTAGCGCCCGGGGTTCCCCGGACGTACCGCCGTGGTCTCGGTCGCCTACCCGCCTGCGATGCCCTCGTCATGCCGGTCGCGCGAGGGTGGAAGGGCCCGCAACCCACGCGGGCGCAGCCTGGAGGACGAAGATGCTGATCGGCGGAAGCGTGGTCCTGACCGTGATCGTGGTGATCGTCGTGCTGATGCTGCTGTTCTAGGGGCGCTGCCCCTCGGCCCGCGGCAGCCACGGTCGCCTCAACGGATCTCGCGGGCGCGAGGTGAAGTGTGGTCGGGGCACACAGATTCGAACTGTGGGCCTCTGCGTCCCAAACGCAGCGCTCTGCCAGGCTGAGCTATGCCCCGGACGACCTCGACGCTAGGCGCGCGCGGGAGCGCACGTCAATCGCGCCGCTAGCTAGTCCACGCGGCGGGCGACGCCGCGGATCTCCTCGATGCGCTCGACACCCTCCGCGGCGCACCACGCCTCCAGTCCGCCGAGGATCTTCCACGGCGCCTCCGGGTCGAGGAACGACGCGGTGC
>JBFWQJ010000258.1:0-4344 GCA_050249515.1 Dehalococcoidia bacterium
CGCGACACCTTCGATCGTCGGCATCTGCGCGTCGGGCGCCTCGGCCTCCAGCACGCGGAGGAGGCGCTGGTAGCAGGCGCGCATGAGCTGCGCCTTCCACTGGCTCCACACGTTCGGCCCGCTCGCCCGCGCGTCCGCGACCGAGAGCAGGTACAGCAGCCGCAGCGTCCGCGCGTCGCCGATGCGCCGCGCCGTCTCCTCGATCACCTCGGGGTCGGCGATGTCGCGACGGGTGGCGACGTTGGGGAGCAGCAGGTGCTGACGCACCGTGGCGACGAGTCGCAGGCCCTGCTCACCGGAGAGCCCGGCGCGCGTGACGAACCGCTCCGCGATCACTGCGCCCACGTCCGAGTGGTTGCCGCCGTGTCCCTTGCCGATGTCGTGCATGAACGCCGCGAGCAGCACCTCGTCCGCATCGCCGAACTCCTCGGCCACGCGGGGGGTGCCGGAGTCGAACTCGTCCTCCTCCATCACCCGGCGCGCTTCCGAGACGGCGCGGGCGACGTGCACGTCCACGGGGTGGATGTGGAACGGCGCGATGTGCGGGCGCGCGCGGAGCACCTCCCACTCCGGCAGCAGTCGGTCCAGGCTCGCGCTGCGCGGGAGCGGGTCCAGCGCGCCGCCGGGCGCCATGGTGCGCAGCACCGCGCGGATCTGGTCGAGGTCGCTCGCGCCGGGGTCGATCGCCGGAGCGGCCGGCTTCGGCGCGCGCTGCCACGGGAAGCGGAAGCGCGAGGGGCGCTCCGAGAGGCGCGCCTCCGCGGCCGCGTCCACCAGGCGCATGGAGGCGTACAGCGTGCGCCCCCACTCCAGCGAATCGACGCCGCCCAGCCAGCGGGCGACCTCGTTCGCCTGGTCGGGGCGGTAGACGTCGCTGGGGCGCTCCGTGAGCGCGTGGACGGCGTTGCGCGTGCGCACCAGGTGCAGCTCCGCGGTGGCGATGTCGTGCGGGAGCGGCGGCACGGGCTGGTCGTTCGCGATCGCCTCGGCGGCGTCCAGCCAGTGCAGCGCATGGATGTCGCGCAGGCCGCCGCGGCCGTTCTTCAGGTCCACCGCCAGCAGCTGCCACGGCTCCTTCGCCACCAGCGCGGCGCGTCGCTGTGCCAGCTCGCTGCGCATGCGGCCGCGGTGCCGGCGGACCAGGCCACGACGCTCGCGGAGGAGGCGGTCGTAGAGCGCGCGGTTGCCGGTGATGAAGCGGGCGTCCAGCAGCGCGGTGAACGTCTCCACGTTCTGGTCCGCCGCGGTCATCGCCTGCGCGACGGTGCGGACCGAGTGGCCGACCTTCAGGTTCGCGTCCCACAGCGGGTACAGCGCGCGCAGGGCGCCCTCGTCCGCGCCGTCGATGAGCAGCATCACGTCCACGTCCGAGTGGCGCGACTGCGCGCGGCGGCCGTAGCCGCCGACCGCGACGATGGCGTAGGTGCCGGCGTCGCCCGCGAGTTCGCGGAGCGCCTCGTCCAGCAGGTCCGTCAGGACGTGGCAGAGCTCGTACCCGGCGCGCGCGGCGGCCCGCTCGGTGCGGTCGGCGCGGGCCTCGAGGAAGCGGGTGTGCGCGGGGTGGGCGGTGGTGGCCATGGCCGCAAGGGTCCTCGCGCCGTATTTCGCGGGTGTGTCGCGGGTGCACCGCCCCCCGAGGGATGTCCCCGGGGGGCGGTGCCGCGGGTGCTAGAGCGCGTCCTGGCCGCGCTCGCCGGTGCGGATGCGGATCACGTCCTCGACCGGCATGACGGCGATCTTGCCGTCACCGATCGAGCCCGTGCGTGCCGTCCGCTCGATGGTCGAGATGACGGCGGGGGCGAGCGTGTCGTCCACCAGCACCTCGATGCGGACCTTCGGCACCATGTCCACGTCGTACTCCGCGCCGCGGTAGGTCTCCGTGTGCCCGGCCTGCCGGCCGAAGCCCGAGATGTTGCCGGCGGAGAGGCCGGTCACACCGGTCTCCTTCAGCGCGTCACGGACCTCGTCCAGCTTGAAGGGGGCGATGTAGGCGATGATCATCTTCACGATCAGGACTCCTCTTTGGCAGCAGGCCTATTCGGACAGCAGGTAGGACTGCTCTTCGTGGAGCGAGACGTCCAGGCCGGCGCGCTCCTCGGTCTCCGTGACGCGGATGCCCATCAACAGGTCCAGGACCTTCGCCAGGGCGAAGGAGACGATGAAGGAGTAGGCGAACGCGACGACCACGGAGATCGCCTGCTTGATGAACTGGTCCACGCCCCCGCTCGCCAGCTCGTTGATGGAGCTGTCGGCGAGGAAGCCGAGGAGCAGCGCACCCAGAATACCGCCGACCAGGTGGACGGCGATGACGTCCAGCGAGTCGTCGAAGTTGAACATCGTCTTCAGGCGCAGCGCGCCGAAGCAGACCACGCCGGCCGCCAGGCCGATGATGAGCGCGCCCATCAGGGTCACGAAGCCGGCGGCGGGGGTGATCGCCACCAGGCCCGCCACTGCGCCGGAGACGAAGCCCAGCGTGGTGGGCTTGCCGCCCGGGATGGTCTCGATCGCGATCCAGGTCACGGCCGCGGTGGCGGCGGCGACGTGGGTGGTCAGGAAGGCGTGCCCGGCCAGCCCGTTCGCCGCCAGCGCGGAGCCCGCGTTGAAGCCGAACCAGCCGAACCACAGGATGCCGGCGCCGAGGATCGTCAGCGGCAGGCTGTGCGGACGGATGATCTGCCGGCCCCAGCCCGTGCGCGGGCCGAGCACCAGGACGAGCGCGAGCGCGGCCGCACCGGCGTTGATGTGCACCACCAGGCCGCCGGCGAAGTCCACCGCGCCGATCGCGGTCGCGACGAAGCCGCCGCCCCAGACCCAGTGCGCCATGGGCGAGTACACGACCACGGACCACACCGCGATGAACACGATCCACGCGGAGAACTTCATGCGCTCCGCCACCGCACCGGCGATCAGGGCCGGCGTGATGATCGCGAACATCAACTGGAACATCAGGAAGACGTTGTCCGGGATGCTGTACCCGAAGATCTCGTTCCCGAGACCCACGCCGCTCATCCCGAACAGCCCCAGCGTGCCGATGAAGCCGCCCGCCGCGTCGCCCGAGAAGGCGAGCGAGGCGCCGACGATCACCCACAGCACCGTGACGACGCCCATGGCGACGTAGTTCATCATCAGCATCGCCAGCATGTTCTTCGCGCGGACCATGCCGCCGTAGAACAACGCCAGCCCGGGCGTCATGAACAGGACCAGCGCTGAGCTGGTCAACAACCACGCCGTATCGGCTGCACTCACCTCGACCAAGGCATGCTCCGTTCGCATCCCGCCCCGAGGGGCCGGCCGAGAGCGCTCGCACGAGCGCCCCCGCGAATTCTTAGGTGCCGAGAATCGCGTGGTGGTGTGTCACCCCTGTGTCATGATTGTTTCTGTTTGATTACGAGTTTTCCCGGCCCGTGCCAACCGCATTGGCCCCGCCGGGGCCGGAACGGATACAATCCGCCCACCTCCCCAGGGTGACCCACGTTCCCGGACCCGGACGGAGCCCTCCGCCATCGCCCCTCGACGTTCCGCCACGGCCGCTGTCCCCGCCCCGGACGAGGAGTCCCCGGGCGCGGCTGGCGCTGCCCGCGGGGCCGAGGACGAGGCGCACGGCGCGCACGAGGGGGCGGACGGCGCCGCGCAAGGTGCCTCGCACGGGGCGCGCCCCTTCCTGAAGTGGGCCGGCGGCAAGACCCAGCTCATCCCCGAACTCGTCGCCCGCGCCCCCCGGCGCATCGACACGTACTACGAGCCGTTCCTCGGCGGCGGGGCGATGTTCTTCGCGCTTGCCGGGGACGCCGAACTCGCCCCGCGGCGCGCCGTGCTGAACGACGCGAACCGCGAGCTGGTGATGGTGTACGAGGCCGTCCGGGACGACGTGGAGCGGCTGATCGCGCGGCTCCAGTCGCTGGCCGAGCCGTACCTGGCCGCCGGGCCGGAGGAGCGCTCGGAGCTCTACTACGCGCAGCGCGCCCGCACCCCGGACGACCGCGTGGACACAGCGGCGCGGTTCATCTTCCTCAACAAGACGTGCTTCAACGGCCTGTATCGCGTGAACCGCCGCGGCGAGTTCAACGTGCCGCACGGCCGCTACCTGATGCCGCGCATCCTGGACGCCCCCGCCCTCCGCGCTGCCGCCGGCGCGCTGCGCGGTGTCGACATCAGCACCGGTGACTTCGCGGAGGTCACGACCGAGGCGCGCGCCGGCGACTTCGTCTACTTCGACCCGCCGTTCGAGCCGCTGTCCAAGACCTCGTCCTTCACCGGTTACACGGAGGGTGCGTTCAGCCGGCGCGAGCAGGTGCGCTTGAAGTGGGTCGTGGACGCGCTCACGCGCCGTGGTGTCGCGGCGAT
>JBFWQJ010000259.1:0-4321 GCA_050249515.1 Dehalococcoidia bacterium
GGGTGAAGAGCGGATACACGGACAACGCGGGGCGCACGCTGGTGCTGTCCGCGGACCGTGACGGCCACCGCCTCTACTCGGTCGTCATGAACGACCCGGACCGCGAGCTGGACGGCGCGAGCCTGATGGAGTGGGGCTTCGCGAACCACGTCTGGGCCGCCACGGTGGCGCCGCCACCGCCTGCCGTGGTCGCGCAGCCGACGCCCGAGCCGGAGTCGGACATCGTGCGGGCCGCGCGCGAGGGGAACTAGCCGCCGAGGGGCATGGGGCGGGCAGCGCGCGCGCGATGCGAGGTTTCGCGCGGCGCTGCCCACCCTCCACTTACGCGTCGGAGGCGCGGCTCGGCTGAGGGGCGCGGATCCCGGTCTCGATCCACATCCGCGCCCGCCACGACCTCACGTACCGGTACCACCAGGGGACGACCGGCGGAGATGCTGCCACGTTCGTTTCCTTCCGCCTGGAACCACGAGGGTGGGAGGGCGAACGCCCGCCGCTAGGCGGACTCGCGCTCGTCCTTCATCCGGTCGCGGGCGTCGTCCACCTTGTCCTTCGCCTCGCCGACCATGCCCTGACCCTTGCCCTTGGCCTCCTGCATCGCGCCCTCGGCCTGCATCTCCTTGTCGTCCATGGCCTTGCCGGCGGACTGCTTGGCGCTGCCCATCGCCTCGTTCGCCTTGCCCTTGATCTTGTCCTCGGTGCCGCTCATCGCGTGGCTCCTCTCAGTCCAGTGGGTGCGTTCGATGTCACCGAGTCTGCAAACGTCAGCAGGCATACGGAGCAACGCCCCGCCGGAACGCGATGCCAAGCGCGTTACACCGCTGCGCGCACGCACTTGGCGAGAAATCGCAGACAGGTTCCGGAGCCTGGGAAACCCGTGCAT
This sequence comes from Dehalococcoidia bacterium, assembly GCA_050249515.1. Classification (GTDB taxonomy): domain Bacteria; phylum Chloroflexota; class Dehalococcoidia; order UBA2979; family UBA2979; genus SHYQ01. The sequence goes on from JBFWQJ010000259.1 coordinate 881, forward strand.
GCAGGTTGCGCCGATCGATCTTCGCGACGCTAGGCGGGGCGGCGTACGCCGGACGCGCACGGCGCCCCGCCTAGCGTGGCGCTGCACCCACCGGAAGCCGTCATCGGAGACGAAGGAGGAGCCGAATGGCCGTCGTCGAGAAGTCGATCACCATCGATGTCCCCGTGCACACCGCCTACAACCAGTGGACGCAGTTCGAGGAGTTCCCGCACTTCATGGAGGGCGTGGAGCGCGTGCGGCAGCTGGCGCCGGACCGGCTCCACTGGATCGCTGACGTGGGCGGCCGCGTGAAGGAGTGGGACGCGCGCATCGTGGAGCAGCGCCCGGACGAGCGCATCGCCTGGCGCAGCGAGTCCGGCGCCGCGAACGACGGGATCGTCACGTTCCACCCGAACGGCGCGGGCACGCGCGTCGACCTCGCCGTGGAGTACGAGCCCGACGGGTTCGCCGAGACCGTGGGCGACGCGATGGGCTTCATGGACCGTCGGGTCGAGGGTGACCTGGAACGTTTCAAGGAGTTCATCGAGCAGCGCGGATCCGAAACGGGTTCGTGGCGCGGGGAGATTTAGCGTCTCACCTGTTCGTGCGCGCACCGGGCGCGCCACCGCGGGACCGGGGGAGCCGTGAGCACGCGACGTATCCGTGGCGCACGTGCGCTGGCCGTCGCGTGCCTCGTGCTCGGCGCCGCCGCGCTCTCCGCGTGCGACCGGCTCGAGGAGATCCGCGGGACGTCCACGCCCACCGCGACCGCCTCCGGCGGGGCGCCGGTGGCGAGCGGGACGCCGATGCCGACGATCACCGCCGCGGCCGCGCCGACCGGCACGTTCCCGCCCACCCCCGGCGTGCCGCTGGAGGTGAACCCGATCGTGAACGCCGTCCTCACCGGCGACATCGACACGCTGGTGCGGCTCACCTCCATGACACCGGTCGCGTGCGGGCCGCAGCAGGGCCCGGGGTCGCCGCCGCCGTGCCCGCCCGGCGTGGTGCCGGGGACCCCGGTCGAGGTCTTCCCGATCGCGACGTGCGAAGGCGAGTACCGGGACGCCTCCACGCTGCGGCCGACGTACGAGCGGCTGACCGGTGCGGAGAACAAGAGCCTGGTCGGCGTCTACGAGGCACCGGACCCGTATCTCCCGCACGTGGAGGGCGACTACGTGGCGGTGTTCAGCCATGACCGCCCGGGCCAGCCCGGGCTCGGCGCGGGCGTGCTGGTGAAGGACGCCCGCATCGGCGGGATCTGGTTCGGCTGCAACGCGCTGCCCAGCCAGATCGTGCCGCGCAACACGGACGCGCTCTGGCTGCGCGGCTCGTAGCGCGCGCGGGATCGAGGCACCGGACGGGGTCAGCGCACTCAGCGCACAGAGAAGCCCGGATGCGGTTGAACCGATGAGGGAATCCCTCTGGCGCCGCATCCGGGCCGCATCGTCCGTGAGGACGATTCTGTTCCGATCACTCACTGACGAGACTCGCGGCGGAGGAGTTGAGCGATCGGCTAGCAGCACTCTCGCCCGGCGTCGATGTCGCCCGTGTCGCAGCGGACGCCCCGCCCGCCTCAACTCCCTCGCGACCACGGGCGCTGCGACGAACGTCGCGCTTTTCACCGGCGCGTGCCGCCCGACGTTGTGAGCCTGCGACGGGCGGCGCACGAGCCTCGAACTGCCGAGGCCGAAGGGCACGGCGCAGCAGAGAGGACCGGCGCGTGACCAGCGAGCGGACCGTGCGGTGCCCGCAGTGCGGCGAGGCGTTCTTCGACGAGGTCGCCCTGCGCGAGCACGGGCTGGAGGCGCACCTGCCCACCCGGCAGGAACTCGAGGAACAGCGGGCGGACGCGGCGATGGCGCAGGCGATGGAGCGCGAGCGGCACCAGGACGCGATGGGACGCCGCGAGCAGGCCGGCCAGCCCGGCGGCAGCAGCGGCAAGTCGGAGTTCGACCGCCGGCGGGACCGCATGAACCCGGCGCGGCCGGGCGAGGACATCGGCCAGCAGACGCAGCAGCAACAACGGCGGGTCGAGTAGCCCCCGCTCCTCGACGAGCCGCCACCGCAGGAAGGCGACACCAATGCGCAACCCGGAATCGGACTCCTCCCCGGCGGACGACCGCCAGAACGCCTCGCAGGACGCGGGCTGGGCGCGCCTCAGCAGCACGGACGGCAGCGTGGACATGGGCCGCGGCCGCCTGCGCGTGTGGTTCCAAGCGCCCGGCTCCGAGCGCGGCGTGCGCCACGCTCAGCTCAGCTCCTACCAGCCCGGCGCCGTGGAGCCACGGCGAGGCGACACCGTCGCCATCTGCCCGGAGGGCGAGGCGGAGATGTACATCGCCGCCATCGCGGACTACAACGCGGTCCCCGATGGCGAGAGTGTGGTGGTGCTCGACTGGCCCGGTGACGAGCTTCCCGCGTCGCTACGCGAACTGGGCGGGAACTAGCCGCGTGGACCTCCCCACCTTCATCCTCGCGGAACGCATCACCGGCACGATCTCGCCGGTGGACAGCAACCCCACGGAGCCGCCGCGCCCGGGCGTGCTGCACTACCTGGCGACGATGTATCGCGACGGCCGCAGCTTCGCCACGCACCTCTCCGCGCCCGTCGGCGACACGCCCGACCTGGACGGCGCACTCCGCACCGCCGCGGAGCGCGCGTACCGCATTGACCGCGCAGCAACGCACGAGGAGTGGCTGCGCGCGGCCGACATCCACGACGAGCCGGACGACCCGCTAGAGGTGGGCGCGGCGCACGCGGGCGAAGTGGAGCTGTGGCACCGCGCCCAGCGCGCCGAGGCGCAGGCACTGCGCGCGTTCCTGGGGGAGGTCGCGTACCGCCAGCTCATGACCGCCATCGCGCCGCCGGGCGTGCCCCCGACGGAGACGCCGGGCGCCGCCACGAGGCCGAGTCGTCGCTGGTGGATGGGCGCGCTCGCGTGGGGCGTGATCCTCGCGGTACCGCTGCTGCTGGCGCGCCTCGGCCTGCGGTCGCGCCGAGGCGCCCGCGCGGGGAGGCGGCGCTTCCCGCCGGCGTGGGCCGGCTAGACGTCCGGCGGGCGCAGCGAGTTCGTGACCACCTGCGCGGGGAGCGCGTGCGCGCCGGCATCTCGCGCCCACGACAGGAACGCCTCCGTCGCGTCCAGCACCGCCTCGACGTCATGCGTCGCCTGTAATTCGAGGTGGGCGCGCAGCGCGAGCAGGTCGAGCGCGGTGATCATCGCGAGGCTAGGGCAGCCGCGCGCGATCGGCTCCGCGCGGAGCGCCGTCAGCAGCAGCACGCGGACCTCCTCGCGCGCCTCGCCGGCGGCGAGCGTGTCGAGGTAGCGCGTGAGCGTCTCCTCGACGGGGGTGCCCCACATGCCCGGCGTCGCCGCGTCCATGCGCACAGCGTAGCGCGCGGTGACGAGGTGGACGGGCGGCGCGGCGCGCTCATACGCTGGCGCCGGCCTGCGTCGCGCG
>JBFWQJ010000260.1:0-4303 GCA_050249515.1 Dehalococcoidia bacterium
CGTGCCGCACGCGCTGCTCGCGGAGCGCTCGTTCGTCCTCGTGCCCCTGGCCGACGTCGCGGGCGACGTGCTGCACCCGGCGCTGCTGCGGAGCGTCGCCGCGCTGCGCGACGCGCGCCCGGCGGCGGAGCGCGCGGAGGTGGTGCGCGTCGCCGAGGCGGGCTGGGAGCGCGGGTAGCGGGGCGTGGGCCGCCCCCTCGCGCGTACCTCGTCGCCGCGCTGCCTAGATCCCGCGCTCCGAGCGCCAGCGGCGGATCCAGCCGGCGTGCTCCGACTCGTGGTCGCTGCGCAGGCCGGCCGATCCGTAGCGGTCGGCCTGGAGGCCGCGCGGGGTGGCGCGCGTGAGCGCGTCGAGGAGCCGCGTGCGCGCCTGCTCCAGCTCCCAGCGGGCCTGTTCCGGCGACCAGCCGCGGCGCGCCTCGTGCGCGATCGCGTTGAACGCGTCGTCCTGCTCCGGGGTCAGGCGGTACGCCGACTCGTAGCCTGCGGAGATGCGCGTCACCTCGCCGGCGCGGATGTCGGCCCAGAGCGCGAGGTGCGCGAGGTGGTCCGTGACGGACCAGCCGTCGATCGTCGCGTCGAGCATCGCCGCGTCGTCCAGCCCGTCGAGCGCGGTCATCAGGTCGCGTCGCGTCGCGTGGTAGTGGGCGATCAGCGCGTCGCGGTCCTCGGGCACGGGCGGCTCCGGCTAGCGGTCGGGCGGCGGGAAGTCCGCGGGGTTGTCCCAGTCCATGGTGGCGAGCGTGTACCCGATCCAGGCGAGGAGCGCGGACAGCGGGGCGGTGAGCAGCGCCAGCGCCACCCACACCGGGAACGACCGCCGGCCGAGTTGCCGCAGCATCATCACCTGCTGCATCGCCGCGATCGCCATGAGCGAGCGCCCGAGCATCCTCGACCGCGCCTGTGTCATCGGGCCCATGGGCTAGTGACCGCTCGGCTGGGCCGCCTGGGCCTCCATCGCGCGGCGGAGGTCGGGGGGCAGGAGGTTCGGGATGCCGGCGGTGATCGGGTAGGCCTCCGCGCAGGTGGCGCAGGCCAGGGTGCCCTCCACCACCTCGCCGGCCTCCTCGCGCGTCGCGTCGAGCGTGAGCGGGCCCTTGCAGATCGGGCAGGCGAGGATGTCCATCAGGTCGTGGCGCATGGTGGCCTCCAGTCGTCCGATGATAGGCGCGGCGCGCGCGTCGGGTCGAGGTGCGGGAAGCGCCGGCGCAGGGCACGCCAGTCTGCGAGTGACGGCGGCCCACCCCCAAGCCCCTCCCGGCGCGGGAGGGGAGCGGAAACGAAGGGGCCGAGCCCCTTCGCGCATCCCCGCGGACGGGCACCGCGGGAAGGTGCGGGAAGCGCGGGGGCGCGCCTAGACTCGATCGCAGCCACCCCGCGCAGCCCTGAGGCGGACGATGACCAGCACCGGCACGCGGCGCACGATCCCGCTCCACCGCGCGTACGCCTCGATCACCGCGGACGTCATCGCGATCCGGCCGTCGCGGCGCGACATCGTTGGGCCGATCGTGCAGGCGGCGCTGGCGGTGCTGGCGGTCTGGGCGCTGGTGGCGTTCATGAACAGCCTGCCGCTCTGGGTGCTCGGCGTGCTGCTGCTCTTCGCGATCATCGCGGGGCCCACGGCCATGCTCGGCGTGGTGTACCAGATCGCGGGCAGCGCGTTCCTGATGGAGCGGGCGAAGGGCACGTGCCGCTGGCAGCAGGGCTTCCTCGGCCTGGGGCTGGGCACGCAGGAGCTCGTCCCGTTCGGCCGCATCAAGCGCATCGAGGTGGGCGGGGACTTTGAGGACGAGCTGCGCAGCGGCGACCTGCAGGACGTGGTGCACTGGGAAGTGCGCGTGGTGAAGGACAACGACCGCGTGCTCCCCGTGGGGGTCGCCGTTGCCGCGCGCCCGCTGGCGGACGAGGCGCTCGAGCGCGCGAACGACCTCGGCGCCGCGCTCGCGGAGATGGCGGGCGCGGCCTTCACCCCGGCGGTCCTCCCGGCGTGGGCGTTCGAGGACGCGGGCGCCGAAGACGGCGAGGACGACGAGGACGACGAGGCATAGCGGGAACCTCGCGCTTCCGGGGGCGTGCGACGATGGATCGCAGGCCGGCCGAGCGGCATGGCCGCGGCAGGGAGGGCACGCATGGACCGATCCGTCGAACTGATGCGCGACGCGAAGACGATCGCGGTGGTCGGGGTCTCCTCGAAGCCGGACCGCGCCTCGAACGAGGTCGCGAAGTACCTGATCGACGCCGGCTACACGGTCTACCTCGTCAACCCGATGGAGGAGGGCGAGATCTACGGGCTGCCTGTGTACGACACGGTCGCCGAGTTGCCGGAGCCGGTCGACATCGTGGACGTGTTCCGGCGGCCGGGGGATGTGCCGCCGGTGGTGGAGGACGCGATCGCCGCGCACGCGCGGATCGTGTGGATGCAGCTCGGCATCGTGAACGAGGAGGCCGCCGCGACGGCGCGCGCCGCCGGCCTTGAGGTGGTCATGGACCGCTGCACCAAGATCGAGCACGGGAAGCTGCGCGCGCAGGCCTAGCGCGTCCGGACGCCCATCCGGGGTACCCTGTTGACCTTCGAGTGACTTGAAGGTCTAGGGTCGTCCCATGAAGGTCTCCGAGATCGCACGGCGTGTCGGGGTGGCGGCGAGCGCCATCCGCTTCTACGAGGCGGAGGGCGTCCTGCCGGAGCCCGCGCGCACGCCGGCCGGGTACCGCGACTACAGCGAGGCGGACCTGTGCCGCCTCCGGATGGTCGTCGCGCTGCGCTCCCTGGGCATCGACCTTCACGAGGCAGGGCGTCTCGCCTCCACCTGCGCCGACGGGCGCTGTGACGAGATGGCGACGGACCTGCTGCCCCGCATCCAGGCGCGCCGCGCGGAGGTCGCGAGTGCCCGGGCCGAGCTTGATCACCTCGACGCCGAGCTCGCGTCCGTCGAGCGTGCGCTGCGAGGCGGGGCGATCGTCTTCAACGTGTGCGACGAGGATGGAGCGACCGATGATTGTGCTGCTGCCGATGGCTGCTGCCGGTGACGCGTGCTGCGACGGCTGCTGCGACGGGGACTGCCCCCCGGACTGCTGCTAGCGCGTGCTCGCGTGCCGCGTGACTGGCGCATAGCCAGAAACGCGCGTTATCTCAACGGGCCGGGGGCGATATGCCTCCGGCTCGTGCGCTTGGGCGCGTGATACACTTCCGTTCTAACGGGCGTGGGAGCAGGTGCGGGTTGCTCGACCACCTCGATGAGAAGTGCGGTGTGTTCGGCGTCTACGCCCCTGGCGAAGACGTCGCTCGGCTTACCTTCTTCGGACTCCACGCGCTGCAGCATCGCGGCCAGGAGTCGGCGGGCATCGCCACCACGGACGGCAAGCGCATCCACCTGTACGCCGAGATGGGCCTCGTGTCCCAGGTGTTCATGGAGGAGACGCTCTCCACGCTCCCCGGCTTCGCGGGGATCGGCCACACCCGCTACTCCACCACCGGCGCCTCCGTGCAGTGCAACGCGCAGCCCTTCGTCGTGCGCGGCTCCCACGGCGAGCTCGCCATCGCCCACAACGGCAACGTGGTCAACGCGGACGTCATGCGCGGCGACCTGGACGCGATGGGCGTCCAGTTCGAGACCACGACCGACACGGAGGTCCTCGGCCGGCTGCTGGTGGAGACCGCCGGCGAGACGTGGGACGACCGCTTCGCGACGCTGATGCGGCGCGCCAACGGCGCCTACTCCCTCACCCTGCTCACGAAGGACGCGATGTTCGGCGTCCGCGACCCGCTGGGCATCCGCCCGCTGTGCATCGGCCGCATCAACGGCCACGGGTGGATCTTCGCCTCCGAGACCTGCGCGCTGGACCACCTGGGCGCGGACTTCGTGCGCGAGGTCCAGCCGGGCGAGGTGGTGCGCATCGACGCGGAGGGCATGCACTCCTCGTACCCGCTGGGCGAGACCGTGCCGCTGGCGGGGACGCCCACGCAGGCGCTCTGCCTCTTCGAGTTCATCTACTTCGCGCGGCCCGACTCCCGCCTGGGCGGTGAGTTGCTGCACCCGGTGCGCATGCGCATGGGCGCGAAGCTGTGGGAGGAGCACCCCGTCGACGCGGACATCGTCATCGGCGTGCCGGACTCGGCGACGGCCGCGGCGATCGGCTTCGCGCAGGCCTCCGGCATCCCCTACGCCGAGGGGCTGGTGAAGAACCGCTACGTGGGCCGCACCTTCATCCAGCCCGACCAGCGCCTGCGCGAACGCGGCGTCCGCCTGAAGTTCAACCCGCTGCGCGAGGTGCTGGAGGGCAAGCGCGTCGTGGTCGTGGACGA
>JBFWQJ010000261.1:0-4282 GCA_050249515.1 Dehalococcoidia bacterium
GGCGTCCAGGTCCTGCCCGACGCCCGGGAAGGCCGTGCTGACCAGCCGCAGCTGCTCCCGGCTCAGCCGGTGCCGCGGCTCCGGCTCGCGGTCGAGGGCGTCACGCCAGTCCACGGCGGTCGCCGTCGTCGCGTCCGCGCGGTACTCGGCCCACGTCCGCGCGGGGAGCGACTCCAGCGCGATCTCCTTCGCCGCGGAGAGCGCCCACGCGAGGTGGTCGGCGCGCTCGATCCAGTACACGGCCTCGGCCGTCAGCTCGCCCTCGACCTCGATCACCACGCCGAGGCCACCGAGCGTGGCGGTGCGCACCACGGCGCGCCAGGCGGCGGTATCCGCAGGCAGCGGCGTCACGAGGAAGTGCGCGGCGGCCGCATGCTCGTACGCCGTGCGCAGCCGCGAGACGCGGTCGGCCCCGCTGACCACCACGAACGCATCGCCGTCCTCGGTCAACCCGGCGGGATGCTCGATGCGCGCGCGCGGCGGCAGATCGGGCGCGGCCGCCGCGCTCCCCGCCGCGCCGTGCAGCGCCCACGCGACCTGCTCGTGCAGCGACGCCGTGCGCGTGCCCCACGCCCCCTCCCCGTCGATGTGCACGAGCTCGGCACGCGCGAGGCGCCCCGCCGGTGACAGCGCGCGCACGCCGGCGTGGGGCGCCGGGAGCATCGCCTCCACGGTCGCGAGCCACGGGCGCGTCGCGCTCACGTTGTCCTGCACGTAGGCGAGCAGCCGCTGGCGCGCGGGGTCGACCTCGACGCCCGCGATCAGCGCGAGGACCTCCGCCTCGTCCGACGAGAGGCGCGCGCGCTGCGCGATCGCGACGAACGCGCTGTCTGTCGAGCCTCCCTCGATCGAGGCGTGCAGGGCCGCTCGCAGTGACTCCAGCCGCGGCGTGATCTGCTCACGCGTCGGCGCGAGCTGGTCTGCGGTCGGTCCGTCCAGCCCGGGCAGCGCGGCGAGCAGCCGGTCCACCTCGGCGTCGTCGATCACGAGGCCCGCGAGGTCACGCGGAGGGACGCCCGCGACGCGGCGCAGCAGTGCTTCAGCCTGCAGCAGGCCGCTGGCAAACAACTCCCAGGGCTCTGGATGCCGGCTCACCGGCCCTCCCCCGTCCGCTCCCGCATCGTAGGCGAAGTGACGCGCCCGCGCTCGGCGTCCGCCCCGCTACATCGACCCGTGCGCGGGCTGCGCGACGCCCGTGGGGCGGTGGTGGACGGTGTCGCGCGCGCCATGCACCGGCGCGGGCAGTCCCCACGAGGCACGCCGGCCCAGCCGATCAGCCTCGCGCTCCAGGCTGTGATCCTCGTTGACCGGCAGGCCCTCCTCGGCGTGCGGGGAGGGGACGCGGTCGGCGCGCTGCTGGATGACGTGCACCAGCTCGTGCGCGATGAGGCGTTTGCCGCTGCCGGAGTGCGGCTGGAGGTGGCCCGGCGCCACCGTGATGTCCGCGCCGCGTGTGTAGGCGAGCGCGTCCAGGTCGCGGGCGGACCCGTCCTCCTGCAGTCGCACGCTGCCGAGGTTCGTGTTGAACGCGCGCTCCATCTGCCCCCGCAGGCCGTGCGGCAGCGCCTTCCCCCCGCGCGGCGGCGGGACCGCCACGCCGAGCACCTCGTAGCGGTTCGCGCCGGGACCGAGGGCGTGCTGTTCATGGGCGGGGTGGCGCTGCGCCGGCCCCAGCGCGTCCAGCGCGCGCAGCGTGGCGCGGTTGCCGGCCTCGTTCGCCAGCCGCTGCACCGCGTCGGCGTCGTCGGACAGCTGCTCGTCGCGCCGGGGCGGACGCACGGCGCCGGGCGCGGGCCGTCGAGGCTTCGCGGGGAGGGCGCGCGCCCGCTCGCTCATCCTCGAACCCCGGTCAGCCCAGCGGCCCGAGGCGCGGGTCCGCGGCGACGGCGCCCTGCAGGGTCTGCGCGCCGGTCGCGACCGCCTCGATCGCCGCGCCGAACTCGTCCACCTGGAAGACGGAGATGAAGAGGTGCTCGCTGAGCAGCTTCGTCCACGCGTCGGGGGCGGACGGGAAGATCACCACGGCGCGGTAGTAGAGGAGGGCGTCCTCCTCGCGGAAGCAGAACTGGCCGATCGTGATCTTGTTGTTCGCCGCGATCAGCAGCCGCGCGAGCTCGGCGCGCTGCTCGGGTGCGGGCGCCTCCACCGGGAAGCGGTGGAAGAACTGCACCAGCCACGCGTCCTGCAGGTTCTCGCCCAGGTCCTCGTAGACGGTGAGCAGCATCCAGCGTTCGCGACCGGCGTAGTCCGGCACGGTCTTCACCAGCAGCTGCGTCGGCTCGCCCGCGCCGCCGATCGGCTGCACCTCGAAGCCGAACTGCGGCAGCTCACGCTGGGCGTGCTCGATGATCGCGTGGGCCATGACGGTCCTTTCGCGGCGTCGCTACGACATGCGCTGCAGGATGTGCGCCTGCGTGATGCCGCCGGCCTTGCCCTGCCGCACCTTGTCCGCGTCGAAGCCCAGCTGGATGACGATCGCCTGGTACTCGGCCTCGCCGCCCTCGATGCCGCGGGCGAAGAGCGTCGCGGCCAGCTCGGCCTTCGCGTCGCCCTCGGCCTGCAGGCCGCCGCCGATGTCCGGGTTCTTCTTCTTCTTGTTGCGCCACAGCTTGTACAGCGCGTACGCGCCGCCGACCGCGGCCGCGCCCGCGAGGAGTCCGAGGCCGATCGGGTTGCTGAGGCCGAGTGCGAGCAGGATCGCGCCGCCGGCCACGCTGAGCGCGCCCTTCGTCGCGGTGACCGCGCTCTCGTTGCGCTTCTGGCGCTGCGACTCCGCCGCGCCGGCCGCCGCCAGGCCGAGGTCTGTGCTGCGACCGCCGGACGCGCTCGCCATCTGCTCCAGCTGGCTCGCGCGCGACTGCGCGGCCACCGCGCCGCCCACGCCGCGGATCACGTCGATCGAGCCGGTCGCGACCGAGAGGCCGGCCGCCGCGGTGCCCGCACCCATCATGACCGCGTTCGTCGCGCCCGCGAGGCCGCTGGAGCCGGTGCGCGCGGCCTCGATGCCGACGGCGGCGTTCGACACGCTCGCCGCGCCGCCGGTGAGCGAGGAGGTGGCGCGTGCGCCCTCCTCCGCCTTCGCCGCGCCGCTGCTCACATTGGCGCGACTCGCGGCCAGGCCGGCGTCCATCAGCGCCGCGCCGCCGCCCAGGATGCCGCCGGCGCCCTGCGCGATCATCGCGGTCTCGCTGGTCGCGCCCGCCGCCGCGCCGAACCAGTCGCGCGCCTTCTCGGCGCTCGCCTGCGTGGCCGCTCCCGCGATGCCGAAGCCGGTGAACGCCGTCCCCACGGTCTCGGCGGTGCTGCTGCCGCCGCCGAGGTCCACCGCGTTGCTGCGGGGCCGGAAGGTCTGGCCCGGACCGCTCGCCGGGAGCGAAGGCAGGCCGATCGCGGAGTCCGCGTCGTCCCAGTCGTCCAGGTCGTCCTCGTCGTGCTCCTCTTCGTCGCCAAGCCGGGCCGCGCCCGGGCCGTCCGAGGGCAGCGGGCCGCGCATCGCGATCGCGTTGGCGCGGCTGCGCCCCATGTCGCGCTCCAGGAACGCGTCCCACTCGTCGGCGGACATCGTCTCCGTCTCGGGCGCGCCTTCGGTGCTGGTCTGCGCGGCCTGGAGCGCGGGCAGCACGGTGGACGGCGGTGCGAGGTTCAGCGCGTCGGCGATGCCGGACGCGGTGCTCGGGACGCTGGTGAGGCCGCTGGCGTCTCCGGCCTGGTCCTCCGCCTGGTCCGCCTCGAAGTCGGACTGGAGCGCAGCGAGCACGTTGTCGGGCCCCACCTCCGCCGCCATCTGCTCGAGCATTGCGGCCATCGGGCCCGCGTCCTCGCCCAGCGAGTCCACAGCCTCCGCGGCGCCTTCCGGCGCGCCCGTGTTGTCGTCCGTCTCGGGGACGGCGTCGGCGACGGCCTGCTCACCGCCCGCCGGCGCGGCCGGGGTGTTCGTCGCGGCCGGCGTGTTCGTCGCCGCGCCACCACCGCCGGCGCCGCCGCCGAACAGCGCGATGTTGCGCGTGACGATCTGCTGCTGCTGGAGCGCGGCGAGCTCCTCTTCCTTCGTGAGCCGCTGCACCGGCGCGGCGATGCGCTGGGCGGGCGCGTCGACCGTCGTGCTCGGCGCGGGCGCGGGTTCCGCGGTCGCGACGCCGTCCGCCACCGCGCGGGCGGCCTGCTTGCCGATCGCATCGGCCTCCGCCTCCAGCGCCGGGTCCGCGTTCACGGGGGCGCCGAGGCCCTGCGGCGAGGCGACGCGGCCCGCGCGCTGCTGCACCACGTGCGCCAGTTCGTGGCC
>JBFWQJ010000262.1:0-4242 GCA_050249515.1 Dehalococcoidia bacterium
TGTTCGCGTGCGAGATGCCGCAGAACTCGGCGCACTGCGCCAGGTACGGCTCCGGGCGCGCCTCGTTCGGGGTGAACCAGAGGTGGTTGTCGTGGCCGGGGACGTTGTCGATCTTGCCGGAGAGCTGGGGGACCCAGAAGGAGTGGATCACGTCCGTGGACTGGAGCAGGACGGACACCGGGCGGTCCACCGGGAGGTGCAACTCGTTCGCGGTGGTGATGCCGAGCTCCGGGTACTGGAACTCCCACCACCACTGGTGACCGATCGCCACGACCTGCAGCGCGCCCTCCGGCGCCGGCTTGCTGGTCACGGCCATGGTCGAGTAGGTCGGCACGGCCATGGCCACGACGATGAGGACGGGGATCAGCGTCCAGACCACCTCGAGGCGGGGGTTGCCGTGGAACTGGCGCGCGACGCCGTCCGGGCGCTCCCGGTAGAGGAGGCTGAAGATCAGCGTCAGCGCCATGATCCCGACGAAGACGCCACCCGCGAGGATGAAGATCAACTTGTAGACGCCATGCACCAGCTCGGCGTTGTCCGAGCGCGGCACCCACGTAGTCATGGGCTGGCGGACCGGGTCAGTCGACTCGGCGAAGCCGAGGAACAGGAGATAGCTCACGACGCCGACGGCGATCAGCGAGCCGAGGATGATGATCATGCGCCCGGGGCGAGAACCACCCAATTGCGTCCTCCGTACACCAAGTCCCTGTACGCCAGGGTCCGGGTCGCCGATGCCGTGGGCGCGCTGCGCCGCCCCGACCCCGTCGTGGGGATGGTGAAATAGCACTTGGACAATTAGCACTAGGTTTCACACTCGGTCAAGGCACGTTGCTCATGAGATTGAACAATTCCCGGGCGCGCAAACGACGGGGATCGTTGATTCTGCAAGGGTGTGGCGGATAGCCTCGAAGGCATCGTGCAATCCACTCCGGTCAGTCGCGCCCGCGTGATCACCGCCGCCGTGGGGCTGGGGCTGGTGCTGTTCCTCGGGACGCTGGCCTTCGCCCTGAGCCAGGGCGTGGGCGGGCCGGCGGACGGCCGATCGAGCGTAGAGGGGCGCGAACTGCCGGCGTTCTCGCTCGCTCAGTTCAACGGCGAGCCGTTCGAGTTGCAGGCGCACGCCGACCGTCCCGTGTTCGTCTACTTCTGGGCCTCGTGGTGCATCCCCTGCCAGGAGGAGGCGCCCGTCATCCAGAAGCTGTGGCCGGAGTACCAGCGGCGCGGCTACACCTTCGTCGGCGTGAATATCTGGGACGCGGAGAGCGACGCGCGTCGGTTCCTGGAGCAGCAGCGCCTGGGCTTCCCGGTGGTCGCGGACACGGAGGGGCGCGTGTACGTAGACTATGGAGTGGACGCCCTCCCCGACTCGTATTTCCTCGACCCCGGCCTGCGCGCTCGGACGCGGTACCAGGGGGCGCTGACGGAGGCGACGTTGCGAGAACTGCTGGACGAGCTGTCCCGACCGGTGAGCGCCTCGTGAGCGGGCTCATGACCAGTCGCCGCGCGCGCCTGGTGGCGCTGCTGCTGGTGGCCACCGGCGCGATCTCCGCGCTGGCCTTCCGCGCCGCCGGCGACTCCGTCTCCTACTACATCACCCCGGAGGAGTTCCTCCGCAACGAGCGCCTGCACGACCAGCGGGTGCGCGTGGCAGGCCGCGTGGTGGAGGGGACGATCCGGCAGGAGGCCGGCCGCCCGGTCGCCTTCGAGATCATGGGGGACGCGAACGACCGGGTGATGGTGGACTACCCGAAGGGCGTGGTCCCCAACCTGTTCGGCCCGTTCGCCCTCGTCGTGGTCGAGGGCACGGGCCGCAGCGGCGGGCACGTCGCGGCCGACTCCATCATCATCAAGCACGAAAATGAGTTCTACGCGGACCAGCCGCCGGAGGGCTCGATCTCGTCGCACTTCGTGAAGCCGGAGGGCACCCACCCGCCCTCGATCCCGAAGAGCGCCACCGGCACGCCCGCGCCGTAGGCGGGCACGAGCCGCAAGCGGCGCTGCCGCGAGCGGGGATGGAATGAGCGGCCGTTGAACCCTGTCGCCACGCTGGGAGCCTCCGCGCTCCTCACGGCGCTTGCCGCCTCGATCGTCGCGACGGCGGCGGCGACGGCGGGGCACCGCACGGGCAGCCGCGCGCTGCTGCTGGCGAGCCGGCGCGCGATCTACGCGGCGGCGATCCTCACGTCCCTCGCCACGGTGACGCTGGCGTACGCGCTGCTCACCAACGACTTCTCGATCTCACACGTCGCCTCCGTCTCCTCGCGCAACATGCAGGTGGCGATGAAGTGGGCGTCGCTCTACAGCGGCCAGCCGGGGTCGCTGCTGTTCTGGACGTGGTCGATGTCGCTCTTCATGGCGGCGTTCACCGCGATCACGCTGCCGAGGATCCCGTGGGGCGCGCCCCACGCCGTGGCGACGATGGGGGTGATCCTCGCGGGGTTCCTGCTCGCGCTCGTCTTCCTCGCGTCGCCATTCCAGGTGAGCCCGATCACGCCCCCGGACGGCAAGGGGCTGAACCCGCTGCTGGTGGACCCGGGCATGCTCATCCACCCCCCGTTCCTGCTCACCGGCCTGGTCAGCACCGCGATCCCGTTCACGCTGGGCGCGGCGGCGCTGCTGTCCGGGCGGCTGGACGCCGCCTGGGTACGGCACGCCCGAGGCTGGGCGCTCGCCTCGTTCCTGGTGCTGAGCATCGGCAACTTCCACGGCGGGTGGTGGGCCTACACCGTGCTCGGCTGGGGCGGGTACTGGGGATGGGACCCGGTGGAGAACTCCGCCATCCTCCCGCTGCTGCCGATGACGGGCTTCCTGCACACGCTCATCGTCCAGGAGCGTCGAGGGATGCTGAAGACGTGGAACCTCGTCCTCGTCCTGTCGTCCTTCGCGCTGGCCGTGTTCGGGACGTTCAACGTCCGCTCCGGCCTGGTGGCCTCGGTGCACTCGTTCGCGCAGTCCGAGGTGGGGCCGTACTTCCTGATCCTGATGTCGCTCGCCGTCCTCGCCTCGATCGTGCTGATCGGCTGGCGGCTGCCGCGGCTGCACGCGGAGGCGGACTTCGACGCGCTGGCGTCCCGCGAGACGGGGCTGATCCTCAACTCCTACCTGATGATCGCGCTGGGGCTGGTGATCCTCGGCGGGACGCTGTTCCCGGTGTTCTCGGAGCTGCTGCGGAACGTGCGCGTGACGGTGGGGCCGCCGTTCTACAACGAGGTCACCGCGCCGATCTTCGTGCTCACGCTCCTGCTGATCGTCGTCGGCACCGTGCTCCCGTGGCGCGGGGGCTCGACGCAGCACCACATCCGGCGCTTCCGCGTGCCGGTGATCGTGACGCTCGGCGCCTGGATCGTGCTCGGCGCGCTCGGGATGCGCGTGCCGGCGGCGCTGCTCGCGACCGGGCTGTGCGTCACCATCGGCTACGTGACGCTGCGCGAGTACTTCGTGGCCGCGCGCGGGCTGCGCGCCGCCCGAGGCGGCTCGTGGCCGGGCGCCGTCCTCGGCGTGTTCGGGCGTGACCCGCGCCGCGCCGGCGGCTACCTGGTGCACCTGGGCGTGGCGATCATGGCGGTCGCGGTGGTCGGCTCCACCGTGTACCAGGTGCAGACGCGCCACGTGGTCTCGCCGGGCGAGTCGTTCGCGGTCTCCGGCTACACCTTCACCTACGAGGACCTCGTCGCGCGCCGCCCCGGCGTGAACGGCATCGAGGTCGAGGGCCTGACGCGCCTCCAGGTCACGCGCGATGGGGACCCGGTGGCGACGCTGGAGCCCGGCCGCCGCTGCTTCACGAACTTCCCCGACCAGCCGACCGCGATCGTGGCGCTGGACACCTCGCTCACCCGGGACCTGTACGTGTTCACGCAGGGCTGGGACGAGGACCGCCGCGCCGAGATCCAGGTGTTCGTGAACCCGCTCATCGCGTGGCTGTGGATCGGCGGCGGCGTCTACGCGCTCGGCGGGCTGCTCGCCTTCGGGGTGGTGCGCCGCGAGCCCGTGCGCGTCGCGTCGCCGGCCCCCGCCGGCGCGGAGACCGCGTGATGCGCGCACTCCGCCGCCCGGCCCGCGACCTCGGCCTCGCGGCGGCGCTGGTCGTCGCCGCGCTGGGCGTGTCGCTCCTCGCGACGTACGAGGCCCCCGCGCACGAGGCGTCGGCGCAGACGCCGGGCGCCACGCCGCCGCCGCAGGCGACGGAGGAGCAGGCGCTCCAGATCGAGCGGCAGCTGCTGTGCCCGATCTGCACCAATGAGC
>JBFWQJ010000263.1:0-4208 GCA_050249515.1 Dehalococcoidia bacterium
CGATGTGGCGTACGCGGAGTCGCTGGGCTGGGACTACGCGTTCGTCCCGGACTCGCAGCTGCGACGCCATGACACCTACGTCCTCCTCGCGTTCGCGGCGAAGGCGACGTCGCGCATCCGCCTCGGCCCGCTGCTCGCGAACCCGGTGACGAGGCACCCGAGCGTCACGGCGGGGTCGATCGCGACCGTCGACCAGGTCTCGGACGGGCGCGCCATCCTCGGGTACGGCATCGGCGACACGGCGGTGCACCTGGCGGGCCTGCACCCGGCGAAGGTACGCGAGCTGGAGGCGGCCGCGCGGCTGATCCGCGCACTCCTGCACGACGAGCGCCCGGACGTCGGCGCACGACAGCCAGCGCGGCTCCCGCACCCTCGCCCCGTCCCGGTGTGGCTGGCGGCGGCGGGGCCGCGCGCGCTGCAGGCGGCGGGCCGCGTCGCCGACGGGGTGTTCATCCGCGCCGGGACGCACCCGGACGTGCTCCACCACGCCGTCGCGCAGATCCGGAAGGGCGCCGAGGAGGCCGGGCGCGATCCGGACGCGGTGCGCCTCGGCCTCGTCGTCCACACGGTGCTCACGGACGACGCGGAGCGCGCGCTGCTCATCGGCAAGTCGATGGCGGCGGGGTACTACGAGTTCTCGCCGCACCTCTTTGCCACGGCGGGGCTGGAGTGGAACGGGCCGGACGTGCACACGCTGCAGCCGCTGGTGCACCCGGACTTCCACCACCACCCGGACCCCACGGAGTCCGGCCGCATTGTCGACTTCCTGCCCGTCGAGGCGGCGGACCGCTTCTCCGTGCGTGGGACGGCGGAGCAGATCACGGACCAGTTGGTCGCGGTGCTCTCGCTCGGCATCCCATTCGAGATCGTGGTGCCGCAGCCGGTGCCGACGCCGCTGGCGAAGCAGCCGGGCGACCCGCCCTCGTACATGGAGCGCATTGCGCGCGAGGTGATCCCGGCGGTGAAGGCGCGCCTCGCGGCGCTGCCGTAGGGCTACGAGCCCGGCAGGTCGCGCCACGCGCCGGAGTCGCGCGAGGCCGACCACGCCTCGGTGAACTCCAGCATGTGGAGGCCCTCCACGAAGCGGGGGATGGCGGCGGCTGCGGGACGCTCGCCGCGCACGGCGGCGATGAACTCCGCCTCGACCGGGAGCGGCGTCGCGAGCGAGCGCTCCAGGTCCGGCGGCAGCGCGATCGGCTGGAGCTGCTTGCCGTCCTTCGAGGCGCGGAAGAAGCCGCCGACGTCCTGCCCGCCCGCGTAGGCGAGGAGCGTCCCGTCCGTGCCGTGCACCTCCACGCGTGCCTGCGCGCCGGCGGCGATCGTGCTGTGCTCGTACGCGATCGTCGCGCCGCTGTGCAGCTCCGCCAGCGCCAGGTTCATCTGCGGGCGCACCTCGCGGCCCTCGGGCGTGGTGGTGGCCGGCGCGTCGTACTGCTTGCGCCAGCCGAGGACGCGCGCGTGCTCGCCGAACCAGCGGTGGCACGGCTCGAACATGCTGCCCAGGCCGAAGAACGGCGTCTGCCAGGCCGTGCGGACGTGCAGCACCTCGCCCACCGCGCCGGACTCCAGGACCGCCGTCATCGCGGCGTCCTCCCTCACGTAGAACGGGCCGAAGACGGCGGGGTAGACCAGCGCGACGCGGTCGTGCGCGGCGGAGGAGGCCTCCACCATGCGCGCTGCCTCTTCGGCGGTGCGCGCGATCGCGTTCATCATCAGCAGGTGCTTCCCGGCGCCGAGGATCGCCTCCACCACGCCGGCGTGCGACTCCGTCCGCGTCCCGAGGATCACCGCGTCCACGTCGGCCGCCTCGATCACCTCGCGCCAGTCGGCGGCGGTGCGGGCGAAGCCGAAGTCGCGCGCGACCTCGGCCGTGCTCTCCGGGCGGCTGTTCGCGACGGTGACGAGTTCCACGCCGGGGATCTGCTTGAGCGCGGGCAGGATGACGTTCCGGCTCCAGCGCCCCGCGCCGATGTGCCCGATGCGCACGGTCTGCTCAGCCATCCGGTGCCTCCTCGATCCCCTCACGCGGCCGATCGGTGTCGCGCCCGGCGGATGGTAGCGGAGGGGCCGCACCGCGCGTACCAGCAGGCTGATGGTGCGGGGACGGCCGGACACGAAGAGGCCCCGCACAACCGGTGGCGGGGCCTCTTCCCTGCGCTGTGTCGCCGCGCGGCTCGTGCGGCCGCGCCGGGCTCGCTACGCGACGGTCCCCGCGAGGACGCCGCGCGAGCGGAGGCCGCTGATGTCGCCGGCGGAGTAGCCCGCGGCGCTCAGCACCTCGTCCGCGTGCTCGCCGAGGCGCGGCGCGGGGAGGCGGATCGACGCGGGCGTGTCCGCGAACTCCCACGGGATGCCCACCGTGGACACCGGGCCGATGCCCGGGTGCTCACGCGTGTCGATCAGGCCGATGAACTTCGCCTGGTCGGAGCCGACCAGCTCGGAGTAGGTGTTCTTCTCGAACGCCCAGCCGTTGATCGCGCGGACGGCGTCGATCACCTGCTGCTTCGGCAACTCCTTGAAGGCCTTCTCCCAGATCGGCTTGGCCAGGTGCGCGTAGCGCGCGGTGCCGCCGGCGCCGTCTGTGTTGATCAGCTCGTAGTTCGGGTCGTCCTTGATCCACTCCATGTTCAGGTCGCGGTAGAGCCCGTCGCGCTGCTCCTGCGTCGCCCGGTTGATGGAGAAGTAGATGTTCCCGTCCTTGCACGCGTAGCCGTAGTCCTGCGGCTTCACGTAGGAGTCCAGGTGGAAGCCCCACCACTCGTCCGGGTGCGCCAGCGCCACCCACAGCGTGGACCGCAGCGCCACGAGGCACCCGAACAGCGACACGTCGATGCGCTGACCGCCCACCTCGTCCCGCGCGTAGAGCGCGGCGAGCACGGACTGCGTGCCGTAGATGCCGGCGAACATCTGCGCGGAGTCGGTGGCCATGCGCACCGGCGGCTGCCCGACGACGCCCAGCGACATGGTCGCCTCCGACGCCAGCTGCGCGGAAAGCTCGCCGTAGGGCGGGCGGTTCGCGTACGGGCCGGCCTCGCCGAACTCCGTCAGGTGCAGGTAGACGAGGTTCGGGTTGAGACTGGTCAGCGCGTCCGGCTGGAGCTGCGGGTGCGAGGACCATCCCGCGTCCGCGATCACCACGTCCGCGTCTGCGATCAGCCGCCGCACCACCTCGGCGCCCTCGTCCGTGTCGATGTCGACGGCGACGCTGCGCTTGTTGCGGTTGATGCCGAGGAACGACGAGCCGAGCGTCTTGTTCGCGGCGGAGCCCCACCCGCGGGCGCGGTCGCCCGACAGGCGCTCCACCTTCACGACGTCCGCGCCGCCGTCACCCAGCTCCATGGCGGCGTACGGGCCGGCGACGCCCTCCGCGAGCTCGACGACCTTGTATCCATCCAGCGGGCCGGGCATTACTGGTTCCTCGCGGCGGCGGTCGTCTTGCCGGCGGCGAGCTCGGCGCGGACCTCACGCATGATCTCGTCGCTGTGCTCGCCGAACTCCGGGGTGCGGAACCAGCGCGCGGGCGACTTCTCGAAGTGCCACGGCGGTCCGCCGGTCTTCACCGTGCCCCACGACTTCGTCTCGATGTCCACGAGGTAGCCGTTCTCGGTGACCTGCGGGTGGACCTTGAGCTCGTCCCAGCGCATCGGCCGGGCGCAGGGGACGCCGGCCTTGCCCAGCTCCATCACCCAGTAGTCCAGCGGCATGGAGCCGAATACGGGCTCGAGGATCGCGGACAGCTCGTCGCGGTGCGCGACGCGGTCGGAGTTCGTGGCGAAGCGGGGGTCCTCGGCGAGCTCGGGCTTGCCGATGGCCTGCGTCAGGCCGCGCCACTCCGCCTCGTTCGTCGCCTCCACGCCCAGCGTGCGCACGTCCTGGCAGAGGAACGCCTGGCTGGGCGCGACGGCCTGCGACTTGCTGCCCAGCGGCTTCGGGTCCTGCCCGGAGGACAGGTGCTCCGCGATGCGCCCGCTCTGGAGCGACGAGATCGCCTTCAGCATCGACACGTCGATGCGCTGCCCCTTGCCGGTGCGCTTGCGGGCGAGCAGGCCCATCAGGATCGCCTGGCAGGCGTAGTTGCCGGTGGTCGCGTCCATCTGCGTGAAGTGGCGGTAGATCTCGCCCTCGGTCGTGCCCTCCACGCCGTTCTCGGAGCCGAAGCCGGTGAAGTGCTGGATCTGGCCGTCCGCGCCCGGCAGGTCACGCATGGG
>JBFWQJ010000264.1:0-4200 GCA_050249515.1 Dehalococcoidia bacterium
CGGCGGTAGAAGAACGTGGCGAGGCGCGTGCCGTGGTGCTCCGGGATGAAGCGGATCTGGCGCTCCGGCAGGTGCTCGCGCCGCGCGAGCTCGATGCCGGCGGTGACGTGCTGGTGGATCACGCGCGTGCTCTGCAGCGGGTCGAGGTTGTCGTGCGGGCTGGGCTCCTCGCCCAGGTTCTCCACGAAGAACGGCGGCGCCACCAGCTTCCCGATGTCGTGGTAGTACGCGCCGACGCGCACGAGGAGCGCGTCCGCGCCGATGCGGTCCGCCGCGCGCTCCGCCAGGTTGCCCACGAGGATCGAGTGCTGGAACGTCCCGGGCGCCTCGTCCTGCAGGCGGCGCAGCAACGGGTGGTTGAGCTGCGCCAGCTCCATCAGGTCCACCCGCGTGAGGATGCCCAGCCGGCGGCGCACCAGGTGGAACGTCGTCACGGCGACCACCACCGTGAGCACGGCGTTCGCCGCGATCGCCCCGGCGAGCCTCGGCACGTCCACGCGCATCGCGTCCGGGTCGAGGAACACGAGCGCGACAAGCGCGATGCCGGACGCCCCGGCGGCGACGGCGCCGGCGAGCGCGTAGCTCTGCAGCCGCTCCGCGCGTCCCGCGACCAGCGCGCCGGCCACGGAACCGAGGCTGACGCTGAGGATCAGCCGTGCCGTCTCGATCTGCGCGACGTCGCCGGCGGCGCCCAGTCCGGGCACGTACACGGAGACGAACCCCGCGACCGCCGCGAGGAGCAGCGACAGCACGATCGCCACGCCGACATCGAGCAGCACGACGGCGAGGATCGGCGCGGCGGCGACCGGGATCGCGTAGGCGATGAAGTACCGGCCGAGGTCGGGCAGCACGACGGGGAGCACGAACTTCAGCACCAGCGCCGGCACCAGCAGCAGCGCGGCCAGCACCGCCTTCCGCACCCCGCTGCCCAGGATGCGGTGCCGCTGGACGGCGAGGTAGGCGGGTAGCGTGGCCCCCATCAGCAGCGAGAACAGCCCGGTGGAGGCGAGCGTCGCCCAGCCGAGGCCGCTGTCGCGGATGCCGAGCTGCGTGAGCGCCTCCACCTGCGCGGGCGCGAGCGCGGTGCGTTCCGGCACCACGACCTGCCCCTCCTTGATCGTCACGTGCACGGGCGGGGTGTTCGCGGCGGCGTCGCGGCGGAGCGACTCCGTGCGCACGTCGTCCGCGACCTGCGTGGGGACGATGTGCGGCGCGATCAGCTCCATCGCCGCCGTGGCCTCCTCGGCGCTGAGCTGCGCGGTGAGGAAGGTGCGGGCGCGGCCGCGCGCGGCGGGCAGGTCGCTCTCGCCGACGGTACCGGTCAGCGTGCGGCCGAGGGCGTTCGAGGCCTGCTCCGCGACGAGCCGGAAGCGGTCGTCGCTCGCCGCGATCAGCGTGCGCGCCGCGCCGGGCGAGAGGTCCGCGCCGGGGATCCCACGGATCGAGGTCTCGCGGGCGGAGGCGGACTGCGTGGTGTTGCGGCGCTCCGTCTCGATCGCGCTGATCACGCGGTTGAGCTGCGCCAGCTGGCGGTCGCGCACCGCCGGGTCCAGCACCAGCACGTCCGGCACCGCCGCCGCCGCCTGCTCGCGCACCTCGGCGGTGCGGACGGCGGACTCGTACGCCACGTCGCGAGGCGCGACGATCGCGCGGTCGACCACGCGACCCACCACCAGCGGGCTGCCGCCGGGGAACCACGGGAACAGCGTGGCCGCCATGCCCAGCGTCAGGAGCACCGCCAGCGAGGCGGCAGGGCCGCGGGTGCGCGGCGCGGGGCGGGCGGGCTCGGCGCGACGGCTCATGGATGCACTCCCGCCTGCCGGTCCCGGTCGCCGCTACGAGCCGGCGAGGATCTCCCGGGCGATCGCGTTCGCCTGCGCCCCGTCCGCGCGGCCGGCGATGCGCGCCATCAGCGGCCGCATCACCTTGCCGATGTCCGCGGCGGTGGTCGCACCGGCCTCGTCGATCACCTCGCGCACCACGACGCGCAGCTCGTCCTCGGACATCTGCTGCGGCAGGAACTCGACGATCGCGTCGAGCTCGCCCTGCTCCTTCGCGACGAGGTCCATGCGGCCGGCGGCGCTGAACTCGGTGATCGAGTCGCGGCGCTGCTTCGCTTCCTTCTGCAGCACCTTCGTCGTGTCGTCGTCCGTCAGCGGGTGGCCAAGGTCGATGCGGGCGTTCTCCAGCGCGGCGATCACCAGGCGCAGCGCGTCGCGGCGCTTCGTGTCGCCCGCCTTCCACGCGGTCGTCATCTCGGTGCGGATCGTGTCGGCGATGGCCACGGGGGGCTCCTCGAGGTCTGGCGCGGTGCGCGCCCTACGGCGGGCCGGACCGGGGCGTATGGGAGCGCCGGGGGCCGCCCGGAAAGCATGAACCCCGGCGCTGCCGGGGTTCGTGTTCGTGGACTAGTAGTCCCGGCGCGACTTCTGGCGCATCACCGCCTTGCGCAGCTTGCGGCGGCGGGCGGCTTCCTTCTTCTTGCGCCGCTCGGACGGCTTCTCGTAGTACTCGTGCCGGCGAGCGTCCGTGAGGATGCCGTCCGCCTGCACGCGCTTGTTGAAGCGGCGGAGCGCAGCCTCAAGGGACTCGGAATCACCGACGTAGATCTCGGACACTCGTACCACCCCCGCCGGTCGCGGCGCCCCACCCGTCGGCCTGGCCGACGAGCGCGCTCGCTCCGGGATGCCTGTTCATCGGAGTGCGCCCGTCCCGCCGGGAGAGGCGCGCACCTTGAATCGTATGCGGCGCGGGCCGCCGCGGTCAACGAGGGTCGCCCGAAGGCGCCCGCACAGCCCGGCCCGCAGACGGAAGCGGCGCGGCCTTCCGGGTGGGAAGGAACCGCGCCGGTTCGGTCGCTGGTGCCCCGGCCTAGTCGGCGGAGGGGAGCACCTTCGGCTGGAGCTCTTCCATGCCGCGGCCGTTGACGTTCAGGTTGCAGTCGCCCGGCTTGATGCAGAGCACCTCGACGCCGGTCGTCTCGTCCTTGTAGCGCTTACCCAGTGCGACAGCCATCTTCGCGTCCCCTTACAGCTGCTCGAGCGGGGTGTCGTCGTGACGCAGCTCGGCGTCGTCGGACCCACGCGTGACGATGAACTCGGCACCGCACTTCGGGCAGCGGTAGCGCTTCCCGGTCACTGCTGGCATCTGCGTCTC
Organism: Dehalococcoidia bacterium; assembly: GCA_050249515.1. Classification (GTDB taxonomy): domain Bacteria; phylum Chloroflexota; class Dehalococcoidia; order UBA2979; family UBA2979; genus SHYQ01. Next base: position 3,157 of record JBFWQJ010000264.1, read on the forward strand.
CTCCTCATGCACCGCCCGGAGTCCCCTCCGCGGGCGGTGTTCATGTCCTGTCGCGCACCCTCAGGGTCGCACACGCCCCGGGGCGCCCGCGAGCCCGCTACTTGAGGCTCTTGATGTACGCGATGATCTGGTCGATCTGCTCCGGCTTGAGCGTGTTGCCGAAGGTGGCCGGCATCACGTTCGCCGCGAAGCCCTTCACGACCTTCGCGTTCGGCGTGGTGATCGATTCCTTCAGGTAGGCGTCGTCCACCGTGACCGAGCTGCCGTCCGCGAGCTCGTGGCCGGTCTTGCCCGCCAGGCCCTTCCACGTCGGGCCCACGCTCGCCTTGCCGTCGATCGTGTGGCAGGCGACGCAGCCGTTCGCCGTCGCCTGCGTCTTGCCGAGGGCGACCGGGTCGCTGCCGCCCGCCGCCGGGGTCCCGCCGCCGCCCGCCGGCGCGCCGGCCGCACCCGCGAGCGGGTTGCGGTCACGGAACTCCAGCACCGCCGCGCCGTACTGGCCGCAGTTCTGCGAGGTGACGTTCAGGGTGCTCGGGTCCTCCGGGTACACGGACTTCGCCAGCGCCTCCTCGGCGCGGTGCAGCTGGTCGGCGTTCAGCGCGGAGACCGGGGTCGCGGTGCCCGCCTCGATCGCGGCGTCCACCTGCTTCACCTGCTCCGGCGTCAGCTCCGTGTAGGGCTTGTCGAACTTGGTGAGTGCCTCCGCGTGCTGCGCCATGATCGGCTCGTCGTGGTGGTGGTTGGACTCCTCCACCAGGTCCCAGCGCCCCTGCATGATCATCGAGGCGATGTAGCCGATCTGCGTCTCGGAGAGCGGGCCGCCGTAGCGCTCCGACCACAGCGGCATGGCGGTGTTGGAGCGGCCGCAGGCGATCGTGTTGAACAGGAAGTCGTGGATCTTGCGCTCGTCGCCGGCGGGGGTGGCGGGCACGTTGAACTGGTTGCCCTCCTCCAGCACGAGGAAGGCGACGTTGTTCAGGCGCGGGGCGATGCCGCCCTCGTCCTGGCCCAGGCCGTTGATGCCGTGGCAGGAGCGGCAGTTCG